>JAEZIH010000007.1 GCA_023416055.1 Pseudomonadota bacterium
CCGACAAGCTGTACTGCATCTACGTCGCCATCGGCCAGAAGCGCTCGACCGTGGCCCAGATCGTCAAGACGCTCGAGGAGCGCGGCGCCCTGGAATACACCATCGTCGTCGCCGCCACCGCCTCGGAGCCGGCCCCGCTGCAGTTCCTGGCGCCGTTCGCCGGCACCGCCATGGGCGAGTTCTTCCGCGACAACGGCATGCACGCCCTGATCGTCTACGACGACCTGTCCAAGCAGGCCGTGGCCTATCGCCAGATGTCGCTGCTGCTGCGCCGTCCGCCGGGCCGTGAAGCCTACCCGGGCGACGTCTTCTACCTGCACTCGCGCCTGCTGGAGCGTTCGGCCAAGCTGAACGCCGACTACGGCTCGGGCTCTATGACCGCCCTGCCGCTGATCGAGACCCAGGCCAACGACGTGTCGGCCTACATCCCGACCAACGTGATCTCGATCACCGACGGCCAGATCTTCCTCGAGTCCGACCTGTTCTACCAGGGTATCCGCCCGGCCGTGAACGTCGGCATCTCGGTGTCGCGCGTGGGCTCCTCGGCCCAGACCAAGGCGATGAAGAAGGTGGCCGGCACCATCAAGGGCGAACTGGCCCAGTTCCGCGAACTCGCCGCCTTCGCCAAGTTCGGCTCGGATCTCGACGCCACCACCCAGCGCCTGCTGGCTCGCGGCGCGCGTCTGACGGAGCTGCTGAAGCAGCCGCAGTACAGCCCGCTGACCATGGAAGAGCAGGTCGTGTCGATCTACGCCGGCACCCGCGGCTACCTGGACGGCATCGCCGTTTCGGACATCGGCCGCTTCGAGTCGGAGCTTCTGGCCCGCATCAAGTCCTCGCACGCCTCGCTGCTGGACGGCATCCGCACCAGGAAAGACCTGACGGCGGAGCTGGAGGCCGAGCTGAAGTCGGTGCTGGACGCCTTCGTCAAGACCTTCGCCTGAGCCTGAACTGACCGAGAAGCGAGAGTAGCGCCGGATGGCCAGCCTAAAGGAAATGCGCAATCGGATCGGAAGCGTGAAGTCCACGCAGAAGATCACGAAGGCCCTGAACATGGTCGCGGCGGCCAAGCTGAAGCGGGCCCAGGAGCAGGCCGAAAGCGCGCGTCCCTACGCCCGCAAGATGGCGGCGGTGATCGCCAACCTGGCGTCCGGCGTCTCGGGCGAGAGCGCGCCCCGGCTGCTGGCCGGCACCGGCGCGGACCAGAAGCACCTGATCGTCGTGGCCACCGGCGACAAGGGCCTGGCTGGCGGCTTCAACTCGAACGTCATCCGGGCGGCGCGCGAGCGCATCTCGACCCTGCTGGCCGAGGGCAAGGAGGTCCGCATCATCGCCGTGGGCCGCAAGGTCCGCGACGGCCTGACCCGTGTGTACGGCGACCGCATCGTGCGCACCTTCGAGATGAGCGAGCACAAGACCATCGGCCTGCCGGCGGCGGAGCCGATCGCGGCCCTGATCGCCGAGGAGTTCGAGGCCGGAAACGCCGATGTCGTGACCCTGTTCTACAGCCGCTTCCAGTCTGTCATCTCGCAGGTGCCGACGCCCAAGCAGCTGGTCCCCGCCGTGGTCGACGCCGACGCCGCGCCCATCGATCTGAATGGCGCGGTCTACGAGTACGAGCCGTCCGAGGAGGAGATCCTCGAGACCCTGCTGCCGCGCAACATCACCACCCAGATCCTGGCCGCCCTCTACGAGAACCAGGCGAGCTTCTTCGGGGCCCAGATGGGCGCCATGGACAACGCCACCCGCAACGCGGGCGACCTGATCAACAGCCTGACCCTGCAGTACAACCGCAAGCGCCAGGCCCAGATCACCACCGAACTGATCGAGATCATCGCCGGCGCGGAAGCGCTCTGATCCGACCGCCCAGACACGCCAGACACGACCTTCCGAACGGAAATCACCAAATGACCGACACCGTCGCCCCCAAGAAGACCACTACCCGGAAGCCGAAGGCCGCCAAGGCTCCGGCCGCCCCGCAGGCCGCGGTGTCCGGCGCCGCCGGCCGCGTCGCCCAGGTGATCGGCGCCGTCGTCGACGTCGAGTTCGACGGCCACCTGCCGGCCATCCTGAACGCCCTGCACACGCAGAACGTCGACCAGAAGACGGGCGAGCCCTTCACCCTGGTGCTGGAAGTCGCCCAGCACCTCGGCGAGAACATGGTCCGCACCATCGCCATGGACACCACCGAGGGCCTCACCCGCGGCCAGCCGGTGACCGACACCGGCGAGTCGATCCTGGCCCCCGTCGGCCCGGGCACCCTGGGCCGCATCATGAACGTCGTCGGCGCGCCGATCGACGAGCAGGGCCCGATCAACACGACGATGTACCGTCCGATCCACCGCGAGGCTCCGAGCTTCGAGGAGCAGTCGACCTCGTCGGAAATCCTCGTCACCGGCATCAAGGTCATCGACCTGATGTGCCCCTACACCAAGGGCGGCAAGATCGGCCTGTTCGGCGGCGCCGGCGTGGGCAAGACCGTGACCATGCAGGAGCTGATCAACAACATCGCCAAGGCGTACGGCGGTTATTCGGTCCTGGCCGGCGTGGGCGAGCGCACCCGCGAGGGCAACGACCTGTATCACGAGATGATCGAGTCCAACGTGAACGTGGACCCGACCAAGAACAACGGCTCGACCGAAGGCTCCAAGTGCGCCCTGGTCTACGGCCAGATGAACGAGCCGCCCGGCGCCCGCGCCCGCGTCGCCCTGACCGGCCTGGCCCAGGCCGAGTATTTCCGCGACGAAGAGGGCAAGGACGTGCTGCTCTTCATCGACAACATCTTCCGCTTCACCCAGGCCGGCTCGGAAGTGTCGGCCCTGCTGGGCCGCATCCCCTCGGCCGTGGGCTATCAGCCGACGCTGGCGACCGAGATGGGCAACCTGCAGGAGCGCATCACCTCCACCAAGAAGGGCTCGATCACCTCGGTCCAGGCCATCTACGTGCCCGCCGACGACCTGACCGACCCGGCGCCCGCCGCCTCCTTCGCCCACCTGGACGCCACGACCGTCCTGTCGCGTGACATCGCCGCCCAGGCCATTTTCCCGGCCGTGGACCCGCTGGACTCGACCTCGCGGATCATGGACCCGCTGGTCATCGGCGAGGAGCACTACAACGTGGCCCGTTCGGTCCAGGAAGTGCTGCAGCAGTACAAGGCGCTGAAGGACATCATCGCCATCCTGGGCATGGATGAGCTGTCGGAAGAGGACAAGCTGATCGTGGCCCGCGCCCGCAAGATCCAGCGCTTCCTGTCGCAGCCGTTCTTCGTCGCCGAGCAGTTCACCAACTCGCCGGGCAAGTTCGTCTCGCTGGAAGACACGATCCGCTCGTTCAAGGGCATCGTGGCCGGTGAATACGACCACCTGCCGGAAGCGGCCTTCTACATGGTCGGCGCCATCGAGGAAGCCGTCGAGAAGGCCCAGAAGCTCGCCGCGGAAGCTGCCTGATTATGGCCGGCAAGCTCAGCTTCTCGCTGGTGTCGCCGGAACGCGAGGTCTTCGCCGGCCTCGTGGACCAGGTCGACGCGCCGGGCGTCGAGGGCGATTTCGGCGTTCTGGCCGACCACGCCCCGTTCATGACCGCCCTGCGCGAAGGCGTGGTGACGGTCATCGACGGCGCCCAGCGCCGCCAGTTCGAGGTGCACGGCGGCTTCGCCGACGTCACCCCGGCCGGCCTGACCATCCTGGCCGAACAGGCTTCGGAACTGGCCGCGGCCTGATCCGCCTGAAGGACGGGGCCTGCACGGCTCCGTCCATCTCTCTCCTTTGCTGACCGGACCGACGCGGATCGTCAGGTCCCGTAGGTCGCCGGCCTCCCCCGCATGGACGACGCTGGGCGCAGCAGAAGGAGCCCGCCATGCGCCTCGCCGTCATCGCCGCCGCCCTGACCCTCGGAGCCTGCGCCGTGGCAGTGCCGCGGCCCTCGTGCGGCTGCGTGCTGCCGCCCCAGCCGCCGCTGCCGACGCTGTCGGCCGAGGGAGAGGCGGCGCTGGTCGTGCAGGCGCTGGAGACGGGGTGCCGGGGACAGGGCGCGCCGGACGCCTATCTGACGCGGGCGCGGCTGGAGGGCTGGCTCGAGGTCACGCGGGGCGCCCGGGTCTGCACGATCGAGGCCGAGGGGCCGCCGGCGCGGATCGCCGCGATCGACGCGGCCCTGCTCGCCTACGCGGCGGAGCTGAACCTGGCCTGGAACGTGAGGGATTCGCGCGGGGCGGCTACGGACGGCGGGCGCGAGGTGCGCCGCACGCGGGGCGAGCACGGCCAGGGCGAGCCGGAGATGACCTGGCGCTTTGTCGAGGCCCCGCCCGAACGGGCAGGGATGACCGGCCTGCGGCTGGAATGGTCGGAACCGCGCCCATGACCCCGCCGCTTGACCCCGCGCACCAGCGCCCTAGATAGCCGCTGAAAGACGAGGCCACGTCCTCGCCCCGCGCTCCGCGGGCCAAGTCCGGGACGGCCCGGCCCTTTGAGAGGAGGGCCGCGTGGCCTGGGTTTATCTTCTGATCGCCGGACTGCTGGAAATCGTCTGGGCGTACTTCATGAAACAGTCAGCCGGCTTCACCCGGCTGTGGCCCAGCGTGGCCACGCTGGCCTTCATGGGCGTCAGCTTCGCCCTGCTGTCGCTGGCCATGAAGAGCCTGCCGATGGGCACCGCCTACGTGGTGTGGACGGGCATCGGCGCCGTCGGCGCCTTCATCGTCGGCGTCGTCTTCCTGGGCGAGCATCTGAGCCCGCTGCGCATCCTTGCCGCGGTGCTGGTGCTGGCCGGCCTGGTGCTGTTCCGGCTGGCGCCGGGCGGTGAGGCGCACTGAGCCGCCTTGCCGGGATCGGACGCCGCCTTCATCCTCCTGCCTGAAGCGAGGCTGACATGCTGGATCTCCGTCCCAACTGCGAATGCTGCGACCGCGACCTTCCGTTCGACAGTACGGAGGCGCGCATCTGCACCTTCGAATGCACATTCTGCGCCGCCTGCGCCGAAGATCGGCTCGACGGCGTCTGCCCCAACTGCGGCGGCGAGCTGGTGCGGCGGCCGATCCGGCCGGCGCGGCTGATGGAGAAGTATCCGGCGTCGGCCGCACGGGTGTTCAAGCCCGAGGGCTGCGCCGCCTAGACCACCAGCGGGGCGAACGAGGCGACCACCTGCTCGTAGGCGGCGCGCTTGAAGGGGACGACGAGGCCGGGGGCCTCGTCCAGGCGGCCCCAGCGCCAGGCGTCGAACTCGATGTCGCCGTGGCTCTCCAGGTCGATCTCGGACTCGGGGCCGGTGAAGCGGAAGGCGAACCATTTCTGCTTCTGTCCGCGCCAGTCCCGGCCCGGCGTCGGCCGGACATCGGCCGGAAAGTCGTAGGCGATCCACTGGTGGATGGCGGCCAGAGGTTCGATCGAGGTGACGCCGGTCTCCTCGGCCAGTTCACGCCGGGCGGCGGCCTCGTAGTCCTCGCCCTCGTCGACGCCGCCCTGTGGGAACTGCCAGTTGAACGGCCCGGGCGTATGGGCGCGGCGGCCGTACCAGACGCGACCGTCCGGGTGGAACAGGACGACGCCGACGTTGGGGCGGTATTGGCTGAGAGGGTCGGTCATGGGCCGAGGCAGTTGGCAGTAGGCAGTAGGCAGTAGGCAGTAGGCAGCAGGGAGCTTCTAGCAGTCGGGCGGCCAAGTCCCTACTGCCTAATTCCGATTGCCTTCTGCCTTATCTTCCCGGCCGGTTCGCCAGCGCGCTCGCCGGGGCCAGCTGCAGGCCGCGGGCTTCGAGGCCCGCGGTCCAGCGGGCGGCGGCCTCGACGGTGACGGGATAGCTGAAGCCCGTGCCCAGCGCCTGGCCGCGCGCCTTGGCGAGGGCTTCCAGCGCGTTCAGTTGGCCCATGATGGCGGTCGGCGACTGCTCCTCGTCGACGATGCGGTTGGCGCTGGCGCGGGCCCAGGCGCCGGGGCGGCGGCTCATCGAGCCGTCGTCGAGGAAGGCCACGCCGCGCTGCCGCAGCACGGTCATGAAGGCGGTCATGCCCTCGTCAGAGGTCATGAAGCGGTCGCCGAGATAGTTGGTGACGCCGAAATAGCCCGTGGCGCGGCTGAGCAGCCAGTTCATCTTCGCCTGCACGTCGGCGGCGTCGGCGCTGGCCAGCAGGGTGTAGGGGCCGGGGTCGTTGCCCGGGTAGCCGGTCGGCTCCATCGGCATCTCAAGCATGACCTCGTGGCCCTGGGCGCGAGCCATGTCGATCCAGGCCTGCAGACCCTGGGCGTAGGGCACGAAGCTGAGGGTGACCTCGGCCGGCAGTCGTTCGATGGCGGCGCGGGTGGTCTCGGGGTTGAGGCCGAGGCCGCCGACGATCAGGGCCACGCGCGGCTTGCCGTTGGAGACGAAGGGGCGGGCGTAGGCCTGGGCCGGGACGCGACCGTCCGGGGCGATGCGCGGCAGGGGACCGTCGGGCCCCGGCTGGCTCAGGCCGGCGATGGGGGCGGCGGGCAGGGGCTCAGCGGCCACGCGGGGGGCGGTGATCGGCGCGCCCGGGCCGGCGACGGTGGCGCCGTCCGGCAGGGTGATGAACGCCTGTCCGACCAGGGCGGGATCCCCATCCTCGGCGGTCAGGTCGGCGTAGAGGCCGGAGCCGTCGACGGTGAAGGCTTCAAGCCCGGTCGGAACCGGCGTCTGGGTCGCGGCCGGGCGCTTCAGGGCGACGCGCGCCGAGGGCGCGCCGGCGCGCGGGTCTCCCAGCACGACGACGAACAGGGCGGCGGCCCCCAGCAGCAGGGTCCCGGCGGCGGCGACGGCCACCGGAGGACGCTTCAGGACGCGAAGCACGGGGGCGAAGACATCGGCCATGGAGCGGCGGGCCGGCGGGGCGCCCGCGGTGGCGGCGAGGACGGACTGGCGCTTGGCGAACATGGACAAGGAATTGGACGCTCGAACCGGGTCCGGCGGACGGACTCCTTCAAGCGCACAATGGCGGCGCGTCGGTTAAGAAAGCCTAACGCGCTGTTAGCTATGCTTTGAGGAGGTTCTAGGCGCTAGGTTCCAGGTTCTAGGGGAGACTCCAACAGTCGCCGACCGAGCAGCTGCGCCCCTAGCCCGTGGAACCTAGCGCCTGGAACCTTCCTAGGGCGTCTCGTCCGCTTCCCCGGCCACCGCGGCCATGGCCGTGCCGGGCGGGGTGACGACGATGCCTTCCGGGGCGGCGGCGAGGCGGGTCAGGTCGCCGCGGGCGCGGAGCACGTCGAAGGCCCGCTCCAGCTGATAATCCTTGTCCTTGTCGTAGGCTTCGCCGGGCGCCTCGTGCGGGGTGTGCGGACCCTTGCGCTCGGCGCCGATGGAGGCGTCCAGCGCCGTGGCGTAGGCGGCCTCGGAGTAGATGAAGTTGGAGCGCGAGACGATGCGCGCCTCGGCCTCGGAGCGGGCCACCTCGAGGTCCGGCTCGATGCCGATCTTCTGGATCGAGGCGCCCGACGGCGTGTAGTAGCGCGCCGTGGTGATCGACAGGGCCCCGTCGGCGCCGCCGCGCAGCGGGATGACGCTCTGCACCGAACCCTTGCCGAAGCTGGTCAGGCCGATGATCGTGGCCCGCTGGTGGTCCTTCAGGGCGCCGGCGACGATCTCCGAGGCCGAGGCCGAGCCGTAGTTGATCAGCACCGCGATCGGCGCGCCGCCGGTCAGGTCGCCCGGGCGGGCCGCGTAGCGCAGGATCTGGTCCGGCCGGCGACCACGCTGGCTCACGATCTCGCCGCGCTCGAGGAAGGCGTCCGACACGGCGATGGCCGCGTCGAGCAGGCCGCCGCCGTTGTTGCGCAGGTCGACGACATAGCCCTTGATCGCCGGGTTCTCGCGCTTCAGCCGGGTGATGGTCTCTTCCAGCTCGCGGCCGGTGTTCTCGTTGAAGGTCGAGATGCGCACGACGGCGAAGTCGCCCTCGATGCGGCCGGTGACCGAGTCGATCTTGATGATCTCGCGGGTCAGGACCACCTCGCGCGGCTCCTCGCCGTCGCGCAGGAAGGTGACCTTGACCGAGGTGCCCGCGGCGCCGCGCAGCTTTTCGGAGACCTGGCTGACCGTCAGGCCGGTCGAGTTCTGGCCCTCGATGGCGGAGATGACGTCGCCCGCCTGAACGCCCGCGCGGGCCGCCGGCCCGCCGTCCATCGGCGAGATGACCTTCACCAGGCCCCCTTCGGACGAAATGGTCAGGCCCACGCCCGAATACTGGCCCTCGGTGCGCTCGCGCAGGTCGGCGTAGCCCTTGACCGGCAGGTAGGAGGAGTGGGGGTCCAGCGCGCCCATCATGCCCTGCAGGGCGGCCTCGATCAGCTTGCGGTCGTCGACCGGCACGACATAGTCGCGCTCGACCGTGGCGAGGGCGTCGCCGAAAAGGCCGATCAGGCGGAAGGCCTCGTTGCGCGGCGTCTGGCCCGCGGTCGTGGCGGCCCCGAGGCCGACGACGGTGGCGGCGGCGGCGCCGATCATCAGAAGCTTGCGCATTCGGTCTTCATCCAGCGGGCCGCACCAGCGGCCCTTGCGGTCATAGATAGGCGAGGCCCGGCGTCCAAATCGTGGCTGATCGCCGGTCGGCCGATAAAATCAGCGTCATCGTGGGAAGGGAAGGGGGTTCCCCTGTCAGGCAGCAGGCATCAGGCAGCGGGCAGCGGGGACCGCGCTGGACGCCGCCGTCGGTGTACCGACCCTGCTGCCTGCTGCCTGCTGCCTGCTGCCTGCTGCCT
>JAEZIH010000073.1 GCA_023416055.1 Pseudomonadota bacterium
GTTCGATGGCGCGGCGACGGGCTTCCTGCTCGGACGCCGACAGGCCGCCGGCGTCGCGCGGCTGCGCGGCCGGACGCGGGGCCGCGGCGGGCGCAGCCTCGGTCTTCGGACGGGCGACGTCGAAGCCTTGCGGGCGCTGGTGGCCCGGTCCGGCGCCGACGCGGCGCTTGGTCTCGACCACCACGGTCTTGGTGCGGCCGTGGCTGAAGCTCTGGCGCACGGTGCCGGTCGAAACCGATCCCGCCTGCCGCGGCTTCAGGCTCAGCGGCGCGCGCGGCCCCGTCTGGGACGGAGTCCCGGTCGGGGTCTGCTGGCCGTCGTTGGTCTTGTCGTTCTCGTCAGTCATCCGGTCGCTTTACTCGGGACGGCGGGATATCCGCCGTCGTCTCGTTCAAACACAAATAGCCGTGCGGCGCTCCGCCCCCGTTCAGGGAGCAGAACCCCGCCCGCTCAAATCCTTGTCCGGGTCCTCAGCCGGCCCCGCGCCCCACTCCGGGGGCTGAAGCGGTCGAAATCCCGCCAGTCGTTCGACCTCAAGGGTCCAGCGATCGGCCCGCCCGCCCTCAAGCAGGACGGCGTGTATCGCATTTTCCAGCCCAAGGGCCAAACTCAAATCGTCTGCCGTGAAGGCGCCGCACGTTTTCGGAGGCGGTTGGCGGTGTCTGGCGAGCGACAGAAGCTTGCCCCGGCCGTCGGCGGAACCGTCCGTCGCCTCGATGATCCACGCGGCCCTGTCCGCGCGGATGGCGGCGGCCGACTTCTCGAAGCCAGAGATAAGCACGCCCTCGCGCCGGGCAAGTCCCAGCTGCTCCAGGCAGCGCCGGGCGAGCAGGCGTTCGACCTGCTCCGCCAGGTCGGCGGCGGGTTTCAGCGGGGCCTTGGCGGCGCGCGAGAACAGGTTCTTGCGGGCCGCCGTCTCGACCGAGGCGCGGTCGGCCGCGACCCACAGGCCGCGGCCCGGCAGCCTGCGCGCCAGGTCGGGGACCACCGAGCCGTCCGGGGCGGCGACGAAGCGGATCAGGCGGGATTCATCCATGACCTGGTGCGTCACCAGGTCCCGGCGTTCCCTATCGATCGTCGCGTCGCGCAACCCCATGGACGGTCCGGTCTCCCATCACGCGTCTTGGGGCTGGTCGGCGTCGTCGGCGTAGGCCTCGACGTCGTCGCCTTCCGGCGCGACTTCGTCGCCCGGCTCGCCCTCGTCGCCCTCGGCCGGCGCGAAGACGACCTCGGGGTCGTATTCGCCCTCGCCCTCGTCTTCATACTCCGGCTCGGGTTCCGGCTGCGGCAGTTCCGAGGCGTCGATCCAGCCGGCCGCAACGCGGGCCTGGAGGATCAGCATCTCGGCCTCTTCCTGCGACAGGTTGAAGGCCTCCAGCACGCCCGGGACCTTGACCCGCTCGCCGTTGCGGACCTCGTAGCCGCCGCGGATCTCGTCCGTGGCCAGGTCGGCCAGGTCCTCGACGGTCCTGGCCCCGCCCTCGCCCAGGGCGACGGCGATCTGAAGGGTGACGCCCGGCACTTCCAGCACGCCGTCCTCGACGCCCAGCTCCTTGCGGCGCGCGTCCAGGATGGCCGCCTGCTTGTCCAGGTAGTCGCGGGCGCGGGCCTGCAGCTCCTCGGCGGTGTCCTCGTCGAAGCCCTCGATGTCCGAGATTTCGTAGCTCTCGACATACGCCAGGTCCTCGACCGTGGCGAAGCCTTCGGTGACCAGCAGCTGGGCGATCACCTCGTCCACGTCCAGGGCTTCCTGGAACAGGGCGGTGCGCTCGGCGAACTCCTTCTGGCGACGCTCCGAGTCCTGCGACTCGGTGATGATGTCGATCTGCCAGCCGGTCAGCTGCGAGGCGAGGCGCACGTTCTGGCCGCGGCGGCCGATGGCCAGCGACAGCTGCTCGTCGGGCACCACCACCTCGACGCGGTCGGCTTCCTCGTCCAGCACCACCTTCGACACCTCGGCCGGGGCCAGGGCGTTGACGATGAAGGTCGGCTCGTCGGGGTTCCACTGGATGATGTCGATCTTCTCGCCCTGCAGTTCGGCGACCACCGCCTGCACGCGCGAGCCGCGCATGCCGACGCAGGCGCCGACCGGGTCGATCGAGCTGTCGTTCGACAGCACCGCCATCTTGGCGCGCGAGCCGGCGTCGCGGGCGGCGGCGCGGATCTCGATCACGCCGTCATAGACCTCGGGAACTTCCTGGGCGAACAGCTTGGCCATGAAGCCGGGGTGCGAGCGCGACAGCATGACCTGCGGGCCCTTGGCCTCCGGACGCACGTCGTAGATGTAGGTGCGAATCCGGTCGCCGATGTTGAACACCTCGCGCGGGATCGAGTCGTTGCGGCGCATGATGCCCTCGCCGCGGCCCAGGTCGACGATGGTGTTGCCGTATTCGACGCGCTTGACGGTGCCGTTGACGATCTCGCCCACGCGGTCCTTGAACTCTTCGTACTGGTTGGCGCGCTCGGCCTCGCGGACCTTTCCGGTCACGACCTGGCGGGCCATCTGGGTCTGCACGCGGCCGAACTCGAACGGCGGCAGCTCCTCGATGTACTCCTTGCCGACGAAGGCTTCCGGGTCGCGCTTCAGGGCGTCCTTCAGGCGCACCATGGCGCTGTCGTTGAACTCTTCCAGTTCGTCTTCCGGCTGCCAGTCGTCCTCCACCACGGTGACGTGGCGGGTCAGGGCCAGTTCGCCCGACTTGATGTCGATCTTGGCGCGGATGTCGTGGTGGGCGCCGTAGCGCGACTTGGCGCCCTTCTGGATCGCCTCCTCGATCGCCTCGACAACGATCTCCTTGTCGATGTTCTTCTCGCGCGCGACCGCATCGGCGATCTGCAGCAGTTCGAGTCGGTTCGCGGAAACGCCGGCGACAGCCATGCTCTAGTCCTCGGTCTCAGTGTTGTCGTTGCGGGCGGCGCGCTTCTCGGCGCCCGCCTTCATAAGTTCGTCGGTCAGCACCAGCTTGGCGTCGACCAGCCAGGCGAAGGGGATCAGGGCGGTGTCCTCCTCCCCCTCCAGATCAATGGCGATGTTGTCGCCGTCGGTCCCGGCCACCACGCCCTTGAAGCGCTTGCGGCCCTCGATCATCCGGTCCGTCTCCAGACGCGCCTCGAAACCCTCGAACAGGTCGAAGTCCGACTGGCGCGTCAGCGGCCGGTCCACGCCCGGCGACGACACCTCCAGCAGGTACTCGCCGGAAATCGGGTCGGCGGCGTCCAGCACCTCCGACACGGCCCGGCTCAGGCGGGCGCATTCCTCGACGGCGATGTCGTGATCCGCCGGCCGCTCAGCCATGATCTGCAGCCGGCGCCGCTGCGTCCCCCCCATCAGCCGCACGCGCACGATGTCGAGACCCAGGCTCTCGGCCACGGGTTCGATCAGCTCCAGCAGGGCGCGGTCTTCGGCGGTCTTGGCCTTCACGCGTACGATCCAAACAAAAAGCGGCGGGCCGTCCGGGCCGCCGCTTCAAACGGCGCCGTTAGGACGCCGGTCTAACGATGTGCAGCGGCATATAGGGCAAAGCGGGGAGGGGGGGAAGCCCCCGCGTCGGCGCCGGCTCAGGCGCGCACGAACTCCAGGAAGATCGGCGGCGTGTCGCCCAGCTTCTTCTCCTCGTAGCGGGTCACCACGTGGTCCGCCGGCGGCGTGCGCCAGTCGTCGGCCCGGTCCGCCGTCCACTCCAGCCCCGGCGTACGCTCGAACCGCTCCAGCGCCCAGTCGGCGTAGTCCTTCCAGTCGGTGACGAAGCGCAGCCGCCCGCCCGGCTTCAGCAGCCGCGCGATTTCCGCCGCCGTCTCGTCCTGCACCAGCCGCCGCTTGTTGTGCCGCGCCTTGGGCCAGGGGTCGGGGAACAGGATCATCACCCGGTCCAGCGAAGCGTCAGGCAGGGCGGCCATGACGTCGCGCGCGTCGTCGGCGTGCAGGCGCACGTTCTTCAGCCCCCGCTCGTCGATGTGCCGCAGCGCCGATCCCACCCCGTTCAGGAAGGGTTCGCAGCCGATCATCAGGGCGTCGGGATGACGCGTCGCCTGCTCGGCCAGGTGCTCGCCCCCGCCGAAGCCGATCTCGAGCCAGACCTCCTTGGCCCCGGGCATCAGCGCCTGCGGGTCGATCGGGCCCGCCGCCGGATCGGGCACGGCGATGGTCGGCAGCAGCGTATCGAACAGCGCCGCCTGTCGCGGCTTCAGCGTGCGCGACTTGATGCGGCCGAACGAACGCAGCGGCCGGTTGGCGGGGTCATCGGGGGAGGTCATTGGGGCGCTATAGCGGCCTTCAAGGCAGTAGGCAGTAGGAATTAGGCAGCAGGGCGCAGCAGCGGCGGCTCGATCCGCCTACTGCCTACTGCCTATTGCCTACCGCCTCAGAGAAGCGCCTTCAGCTTCTCCACCAGATCCGTCCGCTCCCAGCTGAAGCCGCCGTCCGCATCCGGCTGCCGGCCGAAGTGGCCGTAGGCGGCGGTACGGCGGTAGATCGGCCGGTTCAGCCCCAGATGCTCGCGGATGGCGCGCGGGCTGGCGCCGCCGATCAGCTTCGGCAGTTCGGCTTCCAGCACGGCCTCGTCGACCTTGCCGGTGCCGTGCAGGTCGACGTGGACCGACAGCGGCTTCGACACGCCGATGGCGTAGCTGATCTGGATGGTGCAGCGCTCGGCCAGGCCGGCGGCGACCACGTTCTTCGCCAGGTACCGGCAGGCGTAGGCGGCCGAGCGGTCGACCTTGGTCGGGTCCTTGCCCGAGAAGGCGCCGCCGCCGTGCGGGGCCGCGCCGCCGTAGGTGTCGACGATGATCTTGCGTCCGGTCAGGCCGGCGTCGCCGTCGGGTCCGCCGATCTCGAACGAGCCGGTCGGATTGATGTGCCACTCGGTCTCGTTGGTGATGAAGCCCTCGGGCAGGACCTCGCGCACGTAAGGCTTCACGATGGCCGCGACCTGGTCCTGGGTCAGGCCGGCCTTGTGCTGGGTCGAGACCACAATCGAGGTCGCCCGCACCGGACGGCCGTTCTCGTAGTACAGCGTCACCTGGCTCTTGGCGTCCGGCTCCAGCCCCGGCTCGCGGCCGGCGTGCCGCGCCTCGGCCAGCTTGCGCAGGATGTTGTGGCTGTACTGCAGGGTGGCCGGCATCAGCTCGGGCGTTTCGTTCGAGGCGTAGCCGAACATGATGCCCTGGTCGCCGGCGCCCTCGTCCTTGTCCTCGCCGGCGTCGACGCCCTGGGCGATGTGGGCCGACTGCGGGTGCAGGTGGTTCTCGAACGACAGCTCGGCGTGGTGGAAGCCGGCCTGCTCGTAACCGATGTCGCGCACGACCTTGCGGACGGCAGCCTCGATCTCGTCCTTCACGCCCGGGGCCCAGTTGCCCTCGGTGTCCATGATGCCCTTGCCGCGGATCTCGCCGGCCAGGACCACGCGGTTGGTTGTGGTCAGGGTCTCGCAGGCCACCCGGGCCTCCGGGTCCTTGGACAGGAACAGGTCGACGACGGCGTCCGAGATCTGGTCGGCGACCTTGTCGGGATGTCCTTCCGAAACGCTTTCGGAGGTGAAGAGGAAGGACGTTCTGGACAAGGGCGGGCTCCTGCGGCGCGTGGTGGCCGCCAGACATATAAAGATATGTTTATATGTTCAAGTCGCCTTCTGACGCGCCCGGCGCCCGGCGCTGACTGCGGTCTCGCCCGCCAGCCATCGTTCGAGGGCTCCGCCCATAAGGGCCAGATAGACCAAAGCCCATTCGCCGACCGCTGCCGAGGCGGCAGTCTCGTAGCCGATGCCAGGGAGCAGGAGCCTGACGGCCCAGGTGAAGACGCACAGCATCAGCCCCGAAGTCGCCGCCAGCAGCCACCACCGCTGACGGCTGAGCGCCAGCCACAGGAAGACGAGGGCCGTCGCTCCCTCCACCACGGTGATGATCTTCGTGGTGTGAATGCTTCGGGAAAGCGTGATGGCGATGGTCAGCAAGAAGTTCACGATCAGGACGGCGGCGGCCTGCCGCTCGACACGACCGCCTTTCCAGAGGGCGACGGCGAACGCGACAAGGCCAAGGGCCTGCAATGCGAAGTACCAGAGAGTCACGCCGCCGCCTGTCGGATCACGGGACCCATCCGCCGCCAGACAGCCTCCAGGCGTGCTTGGGTCTCCCCGGCCGGCCACCGCTCAGCCACGCCCCCGTACGGGCTGCACCCGACAAGCATCCACAGCCCGGTGCAGGCCGGGATGGCGGCGATCCTGTCGGCGCGCGACGGCGACCCCTCCAGGATGGACGCCAGCACGCATATCAGGAGAGCCGGGGGGGCGAGCAGAACCTGCCACCTGTTCGAGCTGCTGGCCAGCCAGGCGAACACTCCCGCCACAGCGACTTCTGACGCCCCTGTCATGCGGTGCCGCCGCGGCTCGTGGAAGGTCGCGGTTGTGATCGCCTGATCGGCGAGGAGAAAGGGCGCAACGAACCGCTCCGCATGACCGCCGCGCAGCGACGCGAGGGTGCATCCGCCCCAGATCAACAGGCATGAGATCCAGGTGAAGGGCGTGATGGGGGTTGCTCCTCTCAGGTCGGCGCGTGGCGGGCCGGCGCAATCCGGGAGACGGCCGCCTCTCGCGCCAGCCATCGCTCCCATACGCCGGCGAGCAGGCTCAGGCTGACGACGCACCACAGGCCGATACGGGCGCTGATCGCCGTATTCGTGGAAACCGCCGGGTGGGTCCAGTCGAGGACGTTGACCAGCGCGCACAGCGCCAGGGCGGCGGCGGCGACCAGGGTCCACCAGCGGTTTGAACGCAGGGCCAGGCCCAGGAAGAACGCGGCCACAAGGCACTCGAAGGCCATCGACAGCTCATGGCCGCCCGGCATACCGGTGGTGATCCGGGTCACCGCATTGTCGTACAGCAACACCGCCGCCGCGAGGCGCTCGGTATGACCGCCGCGCAGCCACGCAAGGGCGAGAGCCGCCCACAGGAGCACAGTTGCGGCCAGCACGATTGGCGTCACGCCGCGTCCCCCCTTGGCTATTGCGCGTAGCGGCTGCGCCGCTCGCTCGGGCGCCCATCCGGATTCGTCGGGCGCCCCATCTCCCGGGCCTGATCAACCCCGCCACGCCGCCACGCGCGGCGCGCGCTGACAGCCGGCTCGCCAGCCAGCCAGCGCTCCCATACGCCGGCGAGCAGGCTCAGGTTGATCACCCACCAAAGGCCGATACGGGCGCTGATGGCCGTATTCCTCGACACCCCCGGATGGGTCCAGTCGAGAATGATGACCAGCACGCACAGTACAAGGGCGGCCGCGGCGACCAGAATCCACCAGCGGTTCGAACGCAGGGCCAGCCAGACGAAAAAGGCCGCCACGACGCACTCGGAGGTTACAGACAGCACATCTCCGCCGGGCAGACGGGTCGTCACCCGGGTCACCGCATGATCAAGCAGGACGATCACTGCTGCGAGGCGCTCGGTATGGCCGCCGCGCAGCCAGGCGAGCGCCACGACGGCCCACTTAATCATCGCCGAGGCCAGCACGATCGGGGTCACGCCGTCACCTTCCTTCTGGGCGCAGCGCGTCTCAGCCTTCGCGCTCGCTCGGGACCAGCTCCGGACTCGTCACGTGCCCGATCTCCCGGGCCTGGTCGGCATAGGCCAGGATCACGTCTGCGACCGCCTTCAGCACCAGGGCCGTCACCACCATGATGGCCAGCAGGATCAGCAGACGGACGCCCCAGCCGCGGGGCGGGGGTCGGTAGCCGAGGCGTGGGCCCGCGCCCCCACCTGCGCCATCACCCAGCCGGCGCTCAGCACCTGCCGCAGCAACTCCCGCGGCGTCGACTCCGCCGCGTCGTCCGCCAGCCCCCTCAGCAGGTGGCTGGTCACCGGGTCGTTCGCCCCCGCCGGGCTGAACGCCGCCAGGGCCGCTTCCAGATCCTCCCAGGTCCAGTGCGGTAGCGGCGTGCTGTTCGATGCCATGGTCTGACTCCCTCTCACGGAAGCCATCAACCTTGGCCGCGAGCGTCTCGCCAATGGGGTCTTTCGGCCCTGGTACGTTTCGTTCCAGCAGAGCCAGCGCCGCCTTGCGCCGGTTGACCCCCAGCCGGCGGCAGGCCTCGTGGACGTGCTTCTTGACCGTCGCCTCCGACAGCCCCAGCCGCGCGGCGATCTCCTTGTCCGTGAGGAAGGCCGTCAGCCGCAGACACTCTTCCTGACGGGCGCTGAGGCTCTTGGACATACTACCCCCGGTACACGCCGCAGAACTAAGGCGCACGAACGCCGTCGTCCAGCATCCGAAACGGCAAAGGTGGCATGATTGGGGAGATGGTGCCGCTTGCGTGACTCGAACACGCGACCCCCGCATTACGAATGCGATGCTCTACCAGCTGAGCTAAAGCGGCCTTGGGCGTGGCGGGCAGGGCCGCCGGCGCGAGAGGCGCTCTTTATACGCGGGGCGGGGGCTTGCCAAGCGCCTCCAGCATGGCGGCTTCGTCGGGATGGGCGGCGACCCGGACCTCGGCCTGCGGCTGGGGCCCGAGCGCCGCGGCCGCGGCCTGGGAAATGACTACCGCGACCCGGTTCTCGACCGGTCCCAGTCCGGCCAGCGCCCGCGCAGCGCGCGGCGAATGCAGCATCACGGCGTCCCAGTCGGCCGGCGCCCCGACGCCCGTCTCCACCGCCTCATAGACCGGCAGTCGCCGCACCTCGATGCGGCCCCCCAGCAGGGCAGGCAGGTCGCCGGCGGGCTCCCTCGCTCCGGGCGCGAGCACCGGCCCCGGC
>JAEZIH010000097.1 GCA_023416055.1 Pseudomonadota bacterium
TGGTGGTGGAGGGCAGGCGGGCGGTGCGGGCCTCGCCGAGAGCCGGGCGGACGCGGCGCAGGTTGGCGGCGGCGGCCTCGAGCTCGTTGTTCTCGGCCAGAGCCTGGCCGATCAGGCCGTCCAGCACCGGATCTTCGTACAGCCGCCACCAGTCGTCGCGCGCCGCCGCGGCGGACACGGCGGGGGTGGCTGAGCCGATGAAGGCGCCCGACGCGGAGGGGGGGAGGGTCGCGTCGGGCGCCTTCGGCCCGACCGCGCACGAGGCCAGCAGCAGGGCGGCGCCGGCGGTGGCGGTCAGGGACCTGGAGAGGGGAGGGATGGTCATCAGGCGTCTCCCAGCCGCGGCGTGACGGCCGCGGGTTGGTCGTGCGGCGGCAGGCCGCCGGTGGTCGGGATCTCGGGCTCCTTGACCGGCCCGCCCGGCATCTTCGACGCCAGCCAGCGGCAGACGACGTAAAAGACCGGCGTGAAGATCAGGCCGAAGAAGGTCACCCCCAGCATGCCGGAGAAGACCGCGGTTCCCAGCGACTGGCGCATCTCGGCCCCCGGACCCGTGGCCAGCATCAGCGGCACGACGCCGAAGATGAAGGCGAACGAGGTCATCAGGATCGGCCGCAGACGGGTCCGCGCGGCGCGCACGGCGGCGTCCCAGCGGTTCAGGCCTTCCTCTTCGGCCTGCTTGGCGAACTCCACGATGAGGATGGCGTTCTTGGCCGCCAGGGCGATCAGGACCACGAGGCCGATCTGGACGAGGATGTTGTTGTCCAGACCCCTGATGTTGACGCCCAGCATGGCCGCCAGCACGCACATCGGCACGATCAGCACGACCGCGAGCGGCAGGGTGAAGGCCTCGTACTGGGCCGCCAGCACCAGGAAGACGAACACCACGGCCATCAGGAAGACCAGGGTCGCCCCGCCCGAGGACTGCTGCTCCTGCAGCGCCAGACCGGTCCATTCATAGGAGAAGCCCGGCGGCAGGGTGGCCTCGGCCAGTTGCTCCATGGCGCTGATGGCCTGGCCCGACGAGACGCCGTCCGCGCCCTGCCCCTGCAGCTCGGAGGCGGGGAACAGGTTGTAGCGCACCACGCGGGCCGGACCGGAGTCCTCGCGCAGGGTGGCCACCGAGCCGATCGGCACCATGGCGCCCGTGGCGGAGCGGGTCTTCAGGTTGGCGATGTCGGCGATGTCGTCGCGCGCGCTCGGCTCCGCCTGCGCCGTCACCCGGAAGGTGCGGCCCAGGTAGTTGAAGTCGTTGACGTAGGACGAGCCCAGATAGACGCCCAAAGTGTTGAACACCTCGGCAGGCTGGACGCCCATCATCAGCGCCTTGTCGCGATCGACGTCGGCGGCGATGCGCGGCGAGCCCGTGTTGTAGGTCGAGAAGACCTGCTGCACCTGGCCCGGCGCCTGTGCGGCCGCGCCCATCATGGCGAAGGTGGCCCCTTCAAGGGCGCGGTAGCCCGCGCCCGAGCGGTCCTGGACCATCATCTGGAAGCCGTTGCCGTTGCCCAGACCCTGCACCGCCGGCGGGGCGATGACGAAGATGTTGGCGTCTTCGATGCCGTAGGTGGCGCCGGTGATGGCGCCGGCCAGGGCGGCGGCGGACTGTTCGGCCGACTTGCGGTCCTCGAAGGCGTCGAGGCGGACGAAGATCGTCGCCGCGTTCGAGCCGAACGAGAAGCTGGAGCCGTCAAGGCCGGCGAAGGCGACGAGGCCTTCCACGCCGTCGGTGTTCTTGATGATGTCCGAGGCGCGGGTCATCACCGCCTCGGTGCGTTCAAGCGAGGCGCCGGGGGGCAGCTGGACCACGCCGATCAGGAAGCCCTGGTCCTGCTCGGGGATGAAGCCCGACGGCGTGTCCATCAGCCGCCAGCCGGTCAGGCCCAGCAGGCCTGCGTAGACGATCAGCACGATGCCCACGGTGCGCACCAGACGGGCGGTCAGCCGGCCGTACTTGTCGGACAGCCAGTCAAAGCCCTCGTTGAAGCGACGGCCGGCCCAGCCGCCGTAATAGGCGGCCGTGCCGAGCAGGCCCGGCTTGCGGGCGTGGGCGTCATGCTCCTTGTGCGGCTTGAGCAGCAGGGCGGCCATGGCGGGCGACAGGGTCAGGGAGACGATCAGCGACACCACCGCCGAGGTGGCGATGACGATGGCGAACTGGCGGTAGAAGATGCCCGGAATGCCCGGCACGAACATGGTCGGCACGAACACCGAGACCAGCACCAGGCCGATGGCGATCAGGGCGCCCGAGACCTCCTGCATCGAGCGGTAGGCGGCCTCCTTTGGCGTCAGTCCCTCGCGGATGTAGCGTTCGACGTTCTCGACCACGACGATGGCGTCGTCGACCACGATGCCGACCGCCAGCACAAGAGCGAACAGCGACAGGGAGTTGATCGAGTAGCCCAGCAACAGCTGGACGGCGAAGGTCGCCACCAGCGCCACGGGGATGGCCACGATGGGGATGATCGCCGCCCGCCAGGTCTGGAGGAAGACGATGACCACCAGCACCACGAGGATGACGGCTTCGAACAGGGTGTGCTGCA
>JAEZIH010000114.1 GCA_023416055.1 Pseudomonadota bacterium
GACTTCGACATCGAGCGCGTCGCCGCCTACGCCCGCCAGAAGGGCGTCGAGATCGTCGGCCACCACGAGACCGGCGGCAACGCCTTCCACTACGAGCAGCAGCTGGACGCCGCCTTCGCCCAGATGCAGCGCTTCGGCTGGCATTCGGTGAAGACCGGTTACGTCGCCGACGCCGGCGGCGCCCGCGTGTCAGACGGCCAGGGCGGCTCGGCCCTCGCCTGGCACGAGGGCCAGCACATGGCCCGCCATCACCTGCACGTCGTCGAGACGGCGGCGAAATACCAGGTGGCGGTCAACGCCCACGAGCCGATCAAGGACACCGGCCTGCGCCGGACGTATCCGAACACGATCAGCCGCGAGGGCGCGCGCGGCATGGAGTACGCCGCCTGGGGCCAGCCGGCCAATCCGCCCGAGCACGAGCCGAACCTGGTCTTCACCCGCCTGCTGGCCGGGCCGATGGACTACACGCCGGGCATCTTCGGAATGCAGACCCGCGTGCCCGAGGGCGTGGCCACCACCTGGGCCAAGCAGCTGGCGCTCTACGTCGTCATCTACAGCCCCATCCAGATGGCCGCCGACCTGCTGGAGAACTACGAGAAGAACCCGGCGCCCTTCCAGTTCATCAAGGACGTCGCGGTCGACTGGGAGGACACCCGCGTCCTCAACGGCGAGGTCGGCGACTTCGTCACCATCGCCCGCAAGGACCGCAACTCCGACGAATGGTTCCTCGGCTCGATCACCGACGAGAACCCGCGGGTGCTGGGCGCGCCGCTGTCCTTCCTCGATCCGGGCCGCCGCTACCGCGCCGAGATCTACGCCGACGCGCCGGGCGCCAACTACTCCGACAACCGCGAGGCCATCGACATCTCGACGCGCGAGGTCACTTCGGCGGACTCGCTCACCCTGCGCCTCGCCCCCGGCGGCGGACAGGCCATCCGCTTCGTCCCGCTCGGCCGGGCGCGGCGGTAGTCAGGAGCGGCGGAGCCGTCGCCGGCCCCGCCCGTCCTTCAGCCTCCGCGACGATCAGGGGACGGGATTGCCGTCCGCGTCGACCACGATCACCTCGCCGATGCCCAGCGCCCGGATCTTGTCCTCGATCGCGGCGCGATCCCCGACGACGACCCAGGTGGTCGGGCCCGAGCCGACGATCTGGCGCGCCGCCTCGGTCGCCCGCTGCGCGTCCATGGCCGCCACCCGCTCGGCGTAGGTTTCATAGTAATCCTCGGGCACGCCCCAGATGACCATGTTGGCCAGCTCGCCGACGATGGCCGAGTTGGTCTCCCAGTTGCCGGCCATGCCCTGCACCATGTTGGCGCGTGCCGCCGCGATCTCCTCCTCGGTCAGCGGCCGCGAGCCCACCACCTCGGTCAGTTCGCGGCGCAGCTCGGCCAGGCTCTCGGCGGTCTTGTCCGACTGCACCCCGGCGCTGACCATGTAGACCCGCTCGCCGCGGCCGAACGGCACGCCGCCGCCCGCGCCGTAGGACCAGCCCTTGTCCTCGCGCAGGTTCATGTTGATGCGGCTGGTGAAGGCCCCGCCGAGGGCGGTGTTCATGGTGTCGATGGCCGGCTCGGTGACCGGATCGAACGGCGTGACGACGCGGCCGGCGAGGATGGTCGACTGCGGACCGGCGCGGTCGATGATCAGGATGCGCGGCGTGGCCCCGGCTTCCGGCGCGTCGGCCGGTCCAGGCTTGTCCGGCATCGGCTCGGCGGGGGCGCGCCACTGGGCGAAGGCCCGCTCCAGCCGCGGCGTCAGCTCGGCCAGGCTGATGTCGCCGACCACGACCAGGGTGGCGTTGTCCGGACGGAACCAGGTGCTGTGCCAGGCCTCGGCGTCGGCCGGGGTGATCGCGGCCACGGTGGCCTCGGTGCCCGAGTTCGGCCGGCCGTACGGGCTGGTCGGCCCGTAGAGCTCGCGGCTGAGCACCGTGCGGGCGATCGAGCCCGGGTTGCGGCGGGCCTGCTGGATGCCGGCGATCTGCTGCGCCTGCACCCGGCGGAAGTCCGCCTCCCGGAAGGCCGGGTTCAGGATGACGTCGGCGAACAGGTCAAGCGACGGATCCAGGCGCGCGGTCAGGGCGGTCATCGACACATTGGTCGAGTTGGTCCCCGAACCCGCACCGAGGGTTGCGCCCAGCAGCTGCAGCCGGTCGCTGATCTCGAGCGCGTCGAGCCGCTCGGTGCCGTTGGTCATCACCTGCGGCGCCAACTGACCGAGGCCGAGCTTGTCGTCCGGATCGACCACCGCCCCGGCGTCGAGGATCAGGTTCATGCTGACGGTCGGCACGCTGTCGCGTCGGACCAGCTTGATCTTCAGGCCGTTCGACAACTGGCCGCTTTCGACCTCGGGGAAGATCGCCTGCGGAGCGGGCCCGGCGGGCGGCAGGCCGGCGCTGCGGTCCACCGTGCTGGCGGCGACCGTATAGTCGGGGAAGGGCAGCACCTCGAGGCTGTAGCTGCCGTCCGTCAGCCAGCGGCGGCCGGCGGCGGTCAGGTCCTGCGGACGGGCCGACACTACGCGCTGATAGCTCTCGCGCCAGGCGCCGGGGTCGCCGAGGAAGACCTCGGACGCGGCCAGGCGGTCGGACTTGCCGCCGAAGCCGCCGATGCGCTCGAGTCCCCGGATGTAGCCGGCCGCCGTCTGGGTGCGCACCCGCTCCAGCTCCTCGGCGGTCGGGCCGTCGCGCAGCAGGCGGGCCATCTCCTCGTCGATGATCGCCTCGATGCGGTTCAGGTCGCCGCCGGCTTTGGCGGTGGCGACGACCAGGAACTGGCCCGCGATCTCGCGGCCGCCCGCGTTGGACTGGACCGACGTGGCCAGCTGTTCGTCGATGACCAGCCGCTTGTACAGCCGCGACGAACGGCCCGACGACAGCACGTCGGACAGCATGCCCAGATAGTCGGTGTCCGCCTCGCCGGTGGGGGTGATGTTCCACACCTTGTACAGGCGCGGCTGGCCGACGCGATCGTACATGACCTCGCGCTGGGCGCCGACCATGGGCACGACCCAGCGCCGCGGCTGCGTCACCGGCGGGCCCGAGGGGATGTGGCCGAAGTAGCGCTCGACCTTCTCGCGGGCGACTTCCGGGGTGATGTCGCCGGCCAGCACGATCACGGCGTTGGCCGCGCCGTAATAGTCGCGGAACCACTGCTGCACGGTCTCGAGGTCGGCGGCGTTGAGGTCCTCCATCGAGCCGATGACGGTATGGCCGTATGGGTGCTCGTCGGGCCATGTCGCCGCCGTGATGGCATTGAAGACGCGGCCGTAGGGCTGGTTCTCGCCCTGGCGCTTCTCGTTCTGGACGACGCCGCGCTGCTCATCCAGGCGGGCCTGGTCGATGGCCCCGAGCAGGTGTCCCATCCGGTCGCTCTCCAGCCACAGGAGGGAGTCCAGCGCCGTGGTCGGGACGTTCTGGAAATAGTTGGTGCGGTCCGAGTTGGTGGTGCCGTTCTGGTCGGTCGCGCCCAGCAGCTCCGTGCCCTTGAAGAAGTCGGTGTTGTAGTTCTCCGACCCGTTGAACATCAGGTGTTCGAACAGGTGGGCGAAGCCTGAGCGGCCCACCGGCTCGTTCTTGGAGCCGACGTGGTACCAGACGTTCACCGCCACGATGGGCGCCTTGTGGTCCTCGTGCACGATCACGGTCAGGCCGTTGTCGAGGGTGAATTTCGTGAAGGGAATGTCGACGTCCGGCAGCGGCGCCAGTTGCTGACGCGACTGAGCCATGGCCGCGGTGGGCGCCACGGCGATGTTGGTGATCTGGGCTTGGGCGACGCTGCTGAGAAGGACGGCGGCGGCCACGCCGCCAAGCAGGGCGAGACGATCGGTGCGCATAGGATAACCCCCTTGAGACGCGCGAGTGCGCTGACGCCATAGTGGCGGCGCCCGCGCCGTTCTTGGCAAGCGGGAATCTTCCCGGAGGGACCCGCGTCTGCTGCGGCCTCGCCGGCGCGAAGTCTGCCGGCATGATCATGCAGATGTTCGTGGCTTTCCCCTACGGAACGCTCGATCCGCCTCGATATTGCGGCGCACACGAAAAGATTTGCCTGTTGCGCTGCAATATGTCCCTATCCCTATCCGCGGCGTCGAACGCGGATTCGGGCCGAGTTTCCAAGCGCTTCAGCCCGGACGCCCCATGAATCGACTGCTCGCCGCCCCGCTCGTCCTTGTCGCGAGCCTCGCCGCCGGCCCTGCGCTCGCCTCCCAGCCGCCGCTGCTCCACCAGACGCCGCTGGTCCTGAACGAGGCGTCCTCTGCCTGGATCCTCACGTCCACCGCCCTGGTGCTGATGATGACCCTGCCGGGCCTGGCGCTGTTCTACGGCGGCATGGTGCGACGCAAGAACGTCATCGCCACCCTCGCCCATTCGACCGCCGCCTTCGCTATCGTCACCGTGCTGTGGTTCGTGGCCGGCTACAGCCTGTCGTTCGGTCAGGGCGCGCCCGCGACCAACGCCGTCGTCGGCGGTTTCGAGGCCCTGTTCCTGAACGGAGTCATGCCCTCGACGGCCCACGCCCTGACCCCGGGCCTGCCCGAGTTTCTGTGGATCGCCTACCAGCTCACCTTCGCCGTCATCACCCCCGCCCTGATCGCGGGGGCCTTCGCCGAGCGGATCAAGTTCTCGGCCTCCATCCTGTTCTTCTTCCTGTGGCACCTGCTCGTCTATGCGCCGATCTGCCACCAGGTCTGGGGCGGCGGCTGGATGGGCTCGCTCGGCGTGCTCGACTTCGCCGGCGGCGCCGTGGTCCACGTCAACGCGGGCGTCGCCGGCCTGGTGGCCTGCCTGGTGCTCGG
The DNA here is from genome assembly GCA_023416055.1 of Pseudomonadota bacterium. GTDB lineage: Bacteria > Pseudomonadota > Alphaproteobacteria > Caulobacterales > Caulobacteraceae > Brevundimonas. Next base: position 4,795 of record JAEZIH010000114.1, read on the forward strand.
GCCCCGTCACGGCTTCGGGCGGGACAACATGGCGCCGCACAACCTCGCCTTCACGGCCATCGGCACCGGCCTGCTGCTGGTCGGCTGGCTGGGCTTCAACGCCGGCTCGGCCGTGGCCGCCGACGGCATCGCCGCCGTGGCCGCCTTCAACACCCTGCTGGCCGCCGCCGCCGCGGCGGTGGGCTGGACCGCCGTCGAGTGGATCGACCACCGGCGGCCGACCTTGCTGGGCCTGCTCTCGGGCATCGTGGCGGGTCTCGTGGGGATCACCCCCGCCGCCGGCTTCGTCGCCCCCGCCGGCGCCTTCGTCATCGGCCTGCTGTGCGGGCCCGCCTGCTACGCCGGCGCGGTCTGGCTGAAGCGCGCCCTGAAGTACGACGACAGCCTGGACGCCTTCGGGGTGCATGGCGTCGGCGGCCTGGTCGGCGCCGTCCTGACGGGGGTCTTCGCCTCGGCCGCCATCAATCCGGCGGCGGAGGGCGCCAATCTGCTGAACCAGGTGATCGGCCTGGTCGCGGTGATCGCCTGGAGCGGGATCGGGACCTTCGTGATCCTGATGATCTGCCGCTTCACCACCGGCCTGCGGGTGACGCGCGAGGACGAGATCGAGGGCCTCGACTACACCCAGCACGGCGAGACCATCCACCAATAGAAAACGGGGGCCGCGGTCGCGGACCCCCGTTCAGGATCGTGGAGGCGAAAGCCTCAGCGTTCGGTGTTGTTCGACTGGCTGCTGTCGGTCGGCGGCGGAGCGACCGGGCTGGTCTGGGCGTCGGGGCGAGCCGCGGCGCCGGTGTCGGGCGTGCCGCCCGCCTGGCCGCCGGCCTGGGCCGTCGCTTCCTCGGAGCCGGGGGCCGGAGCCTCGTCGCCCTCGGCGGGAGCCGCCGCGCCCGGCTGACGAGCCGGATCGGGGGCCGGGATGGCGTAGCCGCCCGAGCCCTGGGTGCGCAGCCAGGCGATCAGATTGACGCGGGTCTGGGTGTCGCGGATACCGGCGAACGACATCTTGGTGCCCGGGACATGCCGGCCCGGGGCGGTCAGGAACTGGTCCAGCTCGTCATAGGTCCAGGTCGGGGCCTCGGCCTTGTGCGAGGCCATGGCGTCCGAATAGGCGAATCCGGCCGCGTGCATCACCGGCCCGCCGACCACGCCGAACAGGTTCGGACCGGTGCCGTTGGCGCCGCCGGCGTTGACGGTGTGGCAGGCGACGCAGCGCGCGAAGGCGGCCTCGCCGGCGGCCAGGTCGGCGGTCGGCAGCACGGTGCCCCAGTCCGGCGGCAGAACGGCCTCGGCGGCCCCGCCCGCGGCTTCCTCCGGCGCATCGACGAAGTAGCCCATCTTTTCCGGGGCTTCGGTGTGGTAAATGGCGCCCGTCACCTGCTGCACGCCGACGATGACGAAGGCGGTCGCCAGCACGGCGCCCAGAATCTTGTTTCCGTTCAGATCGCCGCTCATGCGCGTCGTCGCATCCCGTTCCTGAGGCCCGGCCGAAGGAAGCGGTCGGGCGAATTCTTGCGTGGGCGTCTCTTACACGCTAGCGCGGCCTTCGCAACCGGCCCCGGCGTCACAGCGGGCTTCCCGGAGTCGCAGGCAGGAAGCCAACGATGAACCCCCTTGTCCTGATCCCGGCCCGAATGGCCGCAACCCGACTGCCCGGCAAGCCGCTGGCCGACATCGGCGGCCAACCGATGATCGTGCGGGCCTGGCGCCAGGCCGCCGCCTCGGGCCTGCCCGTCGCGGTCGCCGCCGGCGACCCCGAGATCGTCGAGGCGGTCGAGGCGGCGGGCGGCCGCGCCGTCCTGACCGATCCGGATCTGCCGTCCGGCTCGGACCGCATCCGCGCCGCTCTCGAGGCCCTGGACCCCGACGGCGCCCACGACGCCGTGATCAACCTGCAGGGCGACATGCCGTTCGCCGATCCCGGCCTGGCCCGCGCCTGCGCCGACCTGCTGGCGTCCGAACCGGCCTGCGACATCGCCACCCTGGTCGCGCCCGAGGCCGACGCCTCGGACCGTTCCAACCCCGACGTGGTCAAGGCCGTGCTGGCCCTGCCCGAAGGCGCCCGCCACGGCCGCGCCCTCTACTTCACCCGCTCGACCCTGTACGGCGACGCCCCGGTGTGGCGCCACATCGGCCTCTACGGCTATCGCCGAGCGGCTCTCGAACGCTTCTGCGCCGCCCCGCCCTCGCCGCTCGAGAAGCGCGAGAAGCTGGAACAGCTCCGCGCCCTAGAGATGGGCCTGCAGATTTGGGCCGCCGTCATCGACGAGGCGCCCCTGTCGGTCGACAGCCCGGCGGACCTCGAGGCGGCGCGAGCGCTGGCCTGAGCACACAGTGAGGTTTCGTCAGGCGCGTCGTCGTTGCCGCAGCCGGCGATCGATGAGACGCTCCTGTGAAATCAGGAGCTCGCCCATGCTGAAATCTCTCGTCGCCGCCGCCCTTGGGCTGGCGCTCGTCAGCGGTCCCGCCGTCGCGCAGGATGCGCGCGGCGCCGCCCTCGTCACGGCCCAGCTGGACGCTCTCGTCAGCGAATTCGGCATGACGGTGACCGATCGCGCGACCGGCCGCCTTCAGCAGAACGGCTCGCATGTCGCGCAGCTGCAATCGCCCGGCGGCGCCGTCTACTTCATCGGCGCGTGCGACGAGAACTGCGGTGACGTCGACCTGATCGTCCGGGATTCCTCAGGCCGGCAGATCGGAGAGGATATGGAACTGGACGACACGCCCATCGTCCAGTTCGAGACCACCGCCGGCGTCTATTCGGTGGAAGTCCGGATGGCCGACTGCACCGGCCAGTGCCACTGGGGCGTCGGCGTCTTCCGCTAAACCCCGAAGCCGTCCACCCATGCCTGCAACAGAATCCGCGCGATGGCGATCCGCGCCGGAGCCTTGATGGACGGGTGGGTTCCGGCGAGCACGGCGGCGGCTTCCGCCCGGGTCAGCCAGGCCACGGCCTCCAGCTCGGTCTGGTCGGGACGGGCGTCCTCCGAATCCACCTCGCAGATCAGGCCGATCATCAGTTGCGACGGGAACGGCCACGGCTGGCTGGAGTGGTATCGCACCGCCGTCACCGTCAGCCCCGCCTCCTCGGCCACCTCGCGGGCGCAGGCCTCCTCGATGGCCTCGCCGGGCTCGAGGAAGCCGGCCAGCGCCGACATCCGCCCTTCGGGCCAGGCGGCCTGCCGGCCCAGCAGGCAGCGCGGCTCGTCGCCGCCGAGATAGACGGGCAGCATGATGGTCACCGGGTCGACGCGCGGGAAATGCTCGGTCCGGCAGGCCGGGCAGATGCGCTTCCAGCCGCCGCAGGCGTCGTGGGTCAGCGTTCCGCAGGCGGCGCAGAAGCCGTGCCGCCGGCGCCAGTCGAACAACGACTTGGCCGTCCCCGCCATGGCCGCATCCGGTCCGGGCAGAAGGGCCGCCGCCGTCCGCATGTCCTGGAACTCGCCCACCCCGCGCAGCGGGCCCGCGGTCGGATCGATGGAGCCCTCGATCTCGACCGCGAACACCGGCGCGCCCTTCCACAGGCCGAGGAACAGTTCACGGTCCTGCGCCGCCGCCCGGGCGTGGGCCATCGGCAGCCAGGCCAGTCGCGGTTCGTCGCCCGCCTCGAGCAGGGGGCGTCCCTCCCACAGCACCAGGGCCAGCGCCTCGGGATCGGCCGCCCGTTCGGCCACCCACTCGGGGTCGCTCCTCAGCTCCCCTGCGCGATCGAGCGGATTGCCGGCGAAGGTGTTCAGATGCGGGCGGGCCATGCCCGTCTCTAGCAAGGCGGCGCTTGCATCGGCGAGCCGGAATCGTCATATCCCCGATCGGAGATCGCGGGCGAAGGCTTCGCCAACCTGGTCAGGGCCGGAAGGCAGCAGCCACAACGAAATCCCCTTCGGGTCGCGGTCTCCACCCTTTCCCCGATATCTTGAACTCCCGCCCTTAGCGTCGGCGCGCGCGCACGCTATGACAGCGTCATGAGCGACGTGGACCCGAATCTCGACGGCCCTCCGTGGGAGGAGGACGCGCCCGAAGTCGAAGAGCGCGATCCCAACACCGACGACATGTTCGGCGCCCCCGAGCCCGTCGGCATGCGCGAGGCCGAGGCC
>JAEZIH010000119.1 GCA_023416055.1 Pseudomonadota bacterium
ACGATGCCGGCGACATAGGCGAGGGCGTACCAGCGGATGTCCAGCGGACCGATGCTGAACAGGACGGGGTCGAACTCGGGAAATTGCACGGGCGCTCCTGGAGGCGGTTCGTCCGCTCCGGTTTAGCAAGCGTCGCCGCCGCCGTCCCTGAATTTTCGGCAAGGCGAACGCCCAAATGCGGCCATGGCGAACCTCGACAGCAAGGTTTCGTTCACCATATCCGGCAACCATCGTTAACGAAGTCGCTTGCCCGAGTCGGAGAGTTCCATGCAGACGCGCAATCCCATCCTCGACGAGTTCGCCAAGCTGACCACCGGCGCCATGGGCCTGGCCCAGGCGGCGGGCGAGGAGGCCAAGACCGCCTTCCGCGCCCAGGCCGACCGCTTCGCCGCCGACCTCGATCTGGTGCGCCGCGACGAGTTCGATGCGCTGAAGGCGGAGATCGCCGCCCTGCGGGCCGAAATCGCCACGCTGAAGGCGGCGAAGAAGCCTCAAAAGGGAACGTCCACAGCGGCTTCTCCCGTGCAGGACGCAGCCGGTTGAGCCGAATCTGCGAACCCGCCTACCGTTCCGGAAGAGGGCGTGAGTCGCGCCCGGAGACGCCTTGATGGACACCGCCCGGCCCGAAGAAGTCGACGTTCCCCACGATCCGCTGGACGTGGTGGAGCACGTCCTGGTGGCCGAAAACCTGCCCTTCGACCGCACCGACGAGGGCGACCTCGCCTTCTCCCTGGCCGGCGACTGGAAGGACTATGAGCTGTGGTTCGCCTGGCGGCCGGAAGGCGACTGTCTGCAACTGTGCTGCGCCCTGGACCTGCAGGCCTCCAAGCAGCGTCGGGCGGCGGCCTACGAGCTGGTCGGCCTGATCAACCAGCGCACCTGGATGGGCCATTTCGAGGTCTGGGCCGAGGACGGCGAGATCGTCTTCCGCCATTCGCTGGCCCTGCCGATGGGCGAGCGTCCGACCCTGGGGCAGGCGGCGTCGATGATCGACGCGGCGGTCGAGGCGGCGGACCGCTACTACCCCGCCTTCGACTTCATGATCCGCGGCAACAAGAAGCCGCAGGAGGCGATCGACTCCTGCTTGTTCGAGACCGTCGGCACGGCCTGAGGCCATGATCCAGTCATCCGTGAATGGCGACGTGGTCCTGGTGGGCTGCGGCCGTCTGGGCTCGGCCATACTCGAGGGCTGGCTGCAGACGGAGACTGTGGCGCCCGGGCGGATCATCATCCTGACACCGTCGGACAAGCCCGCCGCGGAGGCCGCCCGCGGCCGAGGCGCGCGGGTCAATCCGCCGATGGAGGCGCTGGCGGGTGCGCAGGCCGTCGTCCTGGCGGTCAAGCCGGCGAAATGGCGCGAGGCCCTGGCGCCGCTGCTGGATCATCTGCCGGACGAGGCGGTCGTGGTGTCGGTGATGGCCGGCGTGCCGGCGGGCGACATCGCCGCGACGGCCGGGCGGGAGGTGGCGCGGGTGATGCCGACCACCGGCGTGGCCCAGGCGAGGGGCGTCGCCGCCCTGTGGTCCCCGGATCCGGCCGCGGGTGAAACGGCGCGGGTCCTGTTCGCTGCGATCGCCGTCGTGGTCGAACTCGACGACGAGACCCTGATGGATGCGGCGACCGCGGTGGCCGGGTCGGCCCCGGCCTTCATCCACGCCTTCGTCCAGGCCCTGGCCCGGGCGGGCGAGGCCGCGGGCCTGTCGGCGGAAGCGGCCGCGCGGCTGGCCCGAGGCGCGCTGCGCTCGGCCGGAGCGGGCGAGGGCACCGGCGCCTCGCTGGACGAGTTGATAGGGCAGGTGGCCTCGCCCGGGGGCACCACCCGGGCGGGGCTCGACGCCATGGCTCGGTCCGGAGAGCTCGATCAGGCCGCGCAGGCGGCGGTGCAGGCGGCCGTCCGGCGCGCCCGCGAGATCAGCGGCTGACGTAGCGGCCTTCGGCCAGGCGTGTCGCCAGACGGTCGAAGGCGCGATCCGCGTCTTGCCAGGTGGCGTAACCGCGGACGTCGGCGAGACTGTTCGAGTACCAGTCGTAGCGCACCGGCAGGACGCGACCGTCGGCCGTGGTGATGCTGCCTTCAATGGCGGCGCCGCCGATGGACAGGCTGCGATGCCCGTCGAGGCCGGGCCTGTGGGCCATCTGCTCCATGGTCGGGCGATTGGGCTTCAGGTCGGTGAGCACCAGCTCGATCCGGGCGCCGTCCAGTCGGCCCGGGCCGGCGAGCGCGCGGCGGACCACTTCGGCGAGACGGTCGGCCTGTCGCTTCACATCGTGTTCGCCCAGCTCGGCGGATTTCTCCTCGAGCTCGGCGCTCAGGGTCACCTCGACCGAGGCGGGATCGGCCAAGGCGGGCGCGGCGACGGCCAGGACCGCCGCGAGCGGGGCCAGAAAGGCGAGTTTGCGCATCGTCATCCTCCAGTTCCCCCTGTCGGGGAAAAACATGGGCCGCACGGCCGCGCTTCGCAAGACCGTCAGCCGGGCAGGCGCAGAATGGCGCGCAGGCCGCCCAGATCGCTGTGATCGAGGGTGATGTCGCCCCCGTGGCTGCGCGCCACGTCGCGGGCGATGGCGAGGCCGAGACCGACGCCCTTGCGGTTCTGGTTGCGCGAGGCGTCCAGCCGGGAGAAGGGGCGGAAGGCCTCCTCGTGCATCTCAGGCGGGATTCCGGGGCCGTCGTCCTCCACGGTGATCTCGAGCCCGCCCGAGGGCAGCTGGCGGGCCGTCAGGCGGACCTTGTCGCCGTGGGCGGCGGCATTGCCGGCCAGGTTGGCGAGGGCCCGCTTGATGGCGAGTGGCCGCAGGCTGGCGGTGAGGTCGTCGGGCGAACGGACCTCGACCTCGGCCCCGCCGCGGCGGGCGTCCTCGCCGGCCGTCGCCAGCAGGTCGGAGATCGACACGGTCTGGGCCGCCTCGCCCGCCTCGCCGCGGGCGAAGGCGAGGTATTCGTCGATCATGTGCTCCATCTCGTCGAGGTCGCCCTGCATGGCGGCGGAGCGCTTGAACGGCGGGGCGAGGGCGAGCTCGAGACGCAGGCGGGTTAGGGGGGTGCGCAGGTCGTGGCTGACCGAGGCCAGCAGGGCGGTGCGCTGCTCGATGTGGCGCTGGATGCGGTCCCGCATGTCCATGAAGGCGCGGGCGGCGGCGCGGACCTCGCGCGCTCCGTGCGGCTTGAAGCGCTCGCGCGCCTCGCCGCGCCCGAAGGCCTCGGCCGCCTCGGCGAGACGTTCGATGGCGCGGACCTGGTTGCGGATGAACAGGATGGCGACGCTCATCAGGAGCACCGTCGCCACCAGCAGCCACAGCACGAAGATATGGGCCTGGGTCGCCACCGCCCGCTCGCGCGGCGCGATGATCCGCATGACGCCCTGGTTCAGCTGGACGCGGATGTCGATGTAGTTGGGGTAGCGGGTGCTGTCGAACCAGTACGGCCGGTCCAGACGCTCGTGCAGGCCCTTTTCAATGGCCCGGTCGACGACGCCCAGGGCGCCGCGCCGCTGCTCGGTCGGGAGGGTGCGGTCCTCTTGCAGGGCGATCGACAGCGACATCGACCGTTCGGCGCGTTCTGAAATCAGCGCCAGGTTGGCGGCGGTCGGGTCGTCCGCGTAGCTTTCGACCGCCCAGGCCACATCCCCCGCCAGGCCTTCGGACAGGCGCGCCGTCACCGTCTGCCAGTGGGCGTCGAAAAAGACCCACGTCACCGCCACCTGCATGATGGCGACGGGCAGCACGATGATCAGCAGCGACCGGCCCCACAGGCTGGTCGGCAGACGCCGCTTGAGGATGCGTTTCCACAGGGCGATGGGCAGCGGCTTCACAGCACGGTCAATCCGGGGCGAGCATGTAGCCGACGCCGCGCACGGTCTGGAGATAGCGCGGGTTCTTGGGATCCGCCTCCAGCTTGCGGCGCAGGCGGGTGACCTGGACGTCGACGGCGCGGCCGGTGATGTCCGCCGTATCGGGCGACAGGCTCATCCGCTCGACCGGGGCGTGGGCGTGGATGGCCAGCGTTTTCAGCAACTGCGCCTCCGCCTCGGTCAGGCGCATCAGGTTGCCGTCACGGGTCAGCTCCAGCCGCTCCATGTCGAAGACGGCCGGGCCCAGCTTGATCTCGCGCGGCGTCAGCGGCTTGCCGCCGGTGCGGCGTAGGATGGCGTCAATCCGGAGCGCCAGCTCGCGCGGCTCGAACGGCTTGGACATATAGTCGTCGGCGCCCCGGGACAGGCCCTCGATCCGATCCTCCGCGTCGCCCTTGGCGGTCAGCAGCAGGACCGGCGTCTTGGAGGTCTCGGCCTTCTGGCGCACCCAGGTGGTCAGGTCGAAGCCGCTCTCGCCCGGCATCATCACGTCCAGTATGACCAGATCGAACTCGATCAACTCCATCAGGCGCTTGGCGGCGGCGGCGTGGGCGGCGCCGGTCGTGCGATAGCCCTCGCGCGCCAGGAACTCCTTGATCAGTTCGCGGATGCGGTCATCGTCATCGACGACGAGCAGATGTCGGCCGACGCCAGGCCCTGCAATGGGGCCCGATCGGCCGGAGGGACGCGAATCGGTCAGGCTCAACGACCCGCTCCGCCGTTGACGCGGGCGTGATCGGCGGCTCTAAGCACAGTACTTACGCAGGAGTTCTTCAATGGCCTTCGTTCCCTTCGACGATCGTGACGGCTGGATCTGGTTTGACGGCGATTTCGTGCCCTGGCGGGACGCGAAAACGCACGTATTGACCCACGCCCTCCACTACGGCTCGTCGGTGTTCGAGGGTGAGCGTATGTATGGCGGCGAAATCTTCAAGCTCACCCAGCATAGCGAGCGGCTGAAGCGTTCGGCCGAACTGCTGGATTTTGAAATCCCTTACACCGTCGCCGAGATCGATGAAGCCTGCAAGGCGACGTGCGCCAAGATGGGCCTGTCCGACTGTTATGTGCGCCCGGTCGCCTATCTGGGCCCGGAGAAGACCTCGGTCTCGGCGCTGGACAACAAGGTCCACATGGCCATCGCCGTGTGGGACTGGCCCAGCTATTTCGACCCCGAGGTCAAGGCGCGCGGCATCCGCCTGGAGTGGGCCAAGTGGCGCCGTCCCGACCCCGCCACGGCGCCGTCCACCGCCAAGGCGGCCGGCCTCTACATGATCTGCACCATGTCCAAGAACGCGGCTGAGCGGCGCGGCTATGCCGACGCCATGATGCTGGACTGGCGCGGCTATGTGGCCGAGGCGACCGGCGCCAACGTCTTCTTCGTTCAGGACGGCGTGCTGCACACGCCGAACGTCGAATCCATCCTGGACGGCATCACCCGCAAGACCGTGATCGAACTGGCTCAGGCCAAGGGGATCGAGGTCGTGGTGCGCCACATCCGGCCGGAAGAACTGGCGTCGTTCAGCGAGTGCTTCCTGACCGGCTCGGCCGCCGAGGTGACGCCGGTGTCTGAGATCGGCGAATACCGCTTCACGCCGGGCGCCCTGTCGCTGGGCCTGATGGAGGACTACTCCAAGCTGGTGAACGGGCAGCTGAAGTAACGTTCCCTCTCCCCCGGGGGAGAAGGCAGCCGGCGTAGCCTGACGGATGAGGGGGCGTGTCCCGCACGCTCCCTCTTGTCGTGTCTGGGGCAGGCTTCCCGATCATCCGATCGCCGTCGGCGGCGCTTCGTCCCCGATCACATGGGATGATGAAAGAGCGGGTCTGGCCCCGGACTAGTTCCCTACCTCGACGTCGTCGATCCATAGCGTCCGGGGGCCATCGGCCTGGTACGATTCCCAGCCGATGCTCAGCCGCTCCATGACCGGGATTTCCCAGCGGAAGTCGGCCGGTTGCCACAGACAGCCCTGGCCCTGGTCGCGCACGTCCACGCCCGGCACCGGGCGGCCGTCCAGCGACAGGCTGAGGCCGTCGGTCCGGCTGAGGGTCCAGTCGACCTGAACCCAGCGGCCCTCGGGCATCACGTCGGTGTCGCCCGCGTGAGCCCAGCAGTCGGAGCCCGGGCCCGGCGGCGTGGCGTAGTATTCCGGCGATTCATAGTTGGACATCAGGCGCGACCCCAGCCCCGGGGCAGGGAGCTGACCGCCGAAGCGGACCAGCGCCTGGCGACCGTCGCTGCGCCGGCGCCCGGCGGCCTCGATGAAGGTCCAATGGACGTTCTCGGTCGGCCCGGCCTCCAGCCACACCTTCATGCGGCCGGACAGGCGATCCTGGCCGGCGGGAAACAGGGGGCCGCCGAGAAGGGTCAGGAAAACCCCGCCCTTTTCGGTCAGATGGATGCGAACGGACTTCGCGCCCGACGCAGCGCGGGTGTCATCCACCACCGCCTGGCCATGCGACGCCGCCACCGTCCACGGGCCGGACGGCGCCGAGCCGACGGCGTAGGTCTCGAAGTCGTCGCCGATGCTGACGGTCATGGGCGCGCTGGTCGGAGCGGTCGCGCAGGCAGCTGCCAGCAACCCCGCCAGGGGGATCAGACGCCTCATAGCCGCAGCACCACGTCGTCCACCTGAACCCCACCGCGATCGACCACGAGGTTCTGATAAGAACGCTGGCCGTCCTGGGTCTCGGCCTCGACGTCGGTGACCTCGCGCGCGAACTCCCGGCGCAGATAGGTGGCCAGTTCGCCGGCGGTGATCATATCGTCGCCGTCCAGATTGGCCGCCCGGCCAGACCGGCCCGCAGGAAGTGGCTGAGATAACCGCCGGCTTCGAACTTGTTGGCCACCTGGCTGGTCAGATCCTCCTCGGAACTGAACAGGCCCAGCG
>JAEZIH010000139.1 GCA_023416055.1 Pseudomonadota bacterium
CGCCGCCCATAGCCCTCCGAGGCGTGGCTGTCGGTATAAGCTACGCTCACGCCGCGAGCGCCCTGAGCTTGACCGGCAGGGGGAAGTTGCGGCGAAGGCGGTTGTAGAGGGTGCTCGTCTTTATCGCCCCGCGCAGTTTGCCGCGGCGCCGGAACTGAACCGCTGCAGCGGCATAGGCGAAGGCGTGGGCGGCGGCCCTGTCCAGCGGCGATTCCGTCGCCTCTTCATAAGCTTTGAGGAAAATCTCCTGAAGCCGTCCGTTCCGGACCGGGGATGTTTGCAGCATCTGCAGCGGCGGCACCTGTCCCTCCAGGCAGGACAAGAACTTGCCGATGTCGACGTAGATCGGCCCCGTTTCCCAAACCTCAAAGGTCGACGCATGGTTGGGACAGGGATCGATCACCGCAAGTCCCCCGTCCGGCATCACCTGAACGTTTGAGAAGCTGTAGTCGCCGTGCAGCGTGGCCGTCGGGAGGGCCCGCCAGTCCTCCGCCCACCCATAACGGCGCAGCGCCGTTTCAAACTCCATGGGTGCCGCCCAGGCCGGGCCGGCCGCGGGCAGGCCTGCGTGCAACCGACCAAGCGCTTCGCCCGCCTGGGCGAAGAGGTCATGTGAACTGCCGCGTTGATACGCCAGAAAGGGCCCCCGAAGGCTGCGAATGCCCTTCAGCCGTTCCATCTCGACCCCGCCCTCGAAAACTCTTGTGACCGCCGGCGCTGAGAACCCTGAAGCCTGGGCCACGGCCCACACAGCCTGATACTTGGCGAGCGTGGCCTGAGGCCGAGGTGACTCCTTGAGCACGCGGTCCGCGAGGACTGTCGCGCTGTAGGGCTTCGGGGACTGAAGGGTGCGGACCGACATGGCTCGTGAAACATAGCTACAGGTCGCGGCGAGAGGCGAATTGACCGCGGCACGATCGGATGTGGCTTGCCCTCCCCGAAGCGCCCACGAAAAACGTGGGGCGGGGGCAGTTGGCGGCTAGACTTTCGGGGCTGGAATTCCGATTCGAGACCGCATGACCGTTCACACCCCGCCGCCGGAAGGCGGCCGCATTATCGACGAGCCGATGAGCGAGGCGCTGTCGCGCCGCTATCTCGCCTATGCGCTCTCGACCATCACCAACCGGGCCCTCCCGGACGTGCGCGACGGCTTCAAGCCGGTGCACCGCCGCATCATGTACGCCATGCACGAGATGCGGCTGAACCCGCAGGCGGCGGCGCGCAAATGCGCCAAGGTCGTCGGCGAGGTGATGGGCGGCTTCCACCCGCACGGCGACGCCTCGATCTACGACGCCCTCGTCCGCCTCGCCCAGGACTTCTCGCAGCGCTATCCGCTGGTCGACGGCCAGGGCAATTTCGGCAACATCGACGGCGATAGCGCCGCGGCCATGCGCTACACCGAGTGCAAGCTGACGCCCGCCGCCATGCTGCTGATGGACGGCATCGACCAGGACGCCGTCGACTTCCGCCCGACCTACGACGACCAGGACGAGGAGCCGGTCGTCCTGCCCGCAGGCTTCCCCAACCTGCTGGCCAACGGCTCGTCCGGCATCGCCGTCGGCATGGCCACCTCCATCCCGCCGCACAACGTCGGCGAGCTGATCGACGCCTGTCAGCTGCTGCTCGACAAGCCGGAGGCCACGACCGCAGAGCTGGCGACCATCGTCCCGGGGCCGGACTTCCCCACCGGAGGCGTCGCCGTCGAGGGCCACGCCTCCATCCTCGACGCCTACGAAACCGGCCGCGGCGGGGTCCGCCTGCGCGCCCGCTGGGAGACCGAGGATCTCGGCCGCGGCGTCTGGCGGATCGTCGTCACCGAGGTGCCCTACCAGGTCCAGAAGTCCAAGCTGATCGCCGACCTGGCCGAGCTGATCGAGAACAAGAAGGCCCCGCTGCTCGCCGACGTCCGCGACGAGTCGGCCGAGGACATCCGCCTGATCCTCGAGCCCAAGTCCCGTACGGTGGAGCCCGAGGTGCTGATGGAGAGCCTGTTCAAGCTCTCCGACCTGGAGATCCGCTTCCCGATCAACATGAACGTGCTCGACGCCACCGGCACGCCGCGCGTCATGGGGCTGAAGGCCTGCCTGCAGGCCTTCCTCGATCACCGCCGCGAGGTGCTGGTCCGGCGCGGCAACTGGCGCATCCAGAAGATCGAGAAGCGCTTGCACCTGCTGGAAGGCCTGCGCATCGTCTTCCTCAACTTGGACGAGGTGATCCGCATCGTCCGCGAGGAGGAGCAGCCCAAGGCCGTCCTGATCGCCCGCTTCGGCCTGTCCGAGGCCCAGGCTGACTACATCCTCGACACCCGCCTGCGTCAGCTGGCGCGCATCGAGGAGATGGCGATCGAGAACGAATTCAAGGAGCTGTCCGAAGAACTTTCCGGCCTGAAGGCGATGATCGTCTCGCCGGCCAGGCAGTCGAAGCTGATTGCGCTGGGCCTGCAGGACGTGCGCAAGGCCATGCTGTCGCCCCGCCGGACGACCATTTCGGAGGCCGTCGATGCGTCGGCCTTCGCCCCCATCGAAGCCTTCATCCCCCGCGAGGCGATCACCGTCGTCCTCTCCGAGCGCGGCTGGATTCGCGCCCAGAAGGGCAAGGTCGACGATCCGTCGGAGCTGAAGTTCAAGGAAGGCGACAGCCTGGCCTTCCTCGTGCCCGCCTACACGACCGACAAACTGCTGCTCGCCGCCTCCGACGGCCGCATCTTCACCCTCGGCGCCGACAAGCTGGCCTCGGGCCGCGGCCATGGCGAGCCGGTGCGGCTGATGATCGACCTCGACGAGGGCGCCGGCATCGTCAACCTGCTGGCCCATCAGCCCGGCGCCAAGCTGCTGGTCGCCTCGAAGGCAGGCTACGGCTTCGTCGCCCCCGAGGACGATCTGCTGGCCCAGAAGCGCGGCGGCAAGCAGGTGCTGAACGGCGAGATGCTGGCCGCCCTGCGCGTCGCCGGCGACCACGTCGCGACCATCGGCGAGAACATCAAGGCGCTGATCTTCAAGGTCGACGAACTGCCCGAGATGGGCCGCGGCAAGGGCGTCAAGCTGCAGTCCTTCAAGCAGGGCGGTCTCGCCGACGTCACCACCTTCAACGGCGAGACCGGCCCCGAATGGGTCGACGGCGGCGGCCGGCGCCGGCAGTGGCCCGACTGGAAGGACTGGCTCGGCAAGCGCGCCCAGGCCGGCCGCCAGGGGCCGCGGGGACTGAGGAAGTTCCGCTAACGGCGGGTGACGCCGATTTCACTTCGCAGCGGGGGCGTTAGCAGGGATACTTCCTGCACGGCCCGCTTCGGCCCGCACTGGAGATCGTCATGCTCACGACCCTGATCGTCATCGGCGTCATCGTCGCCGTCGTCCTCTTCGTCGTCGTCGGCGCCTACAACCGCCTCGTCGCCCTCGACCAGAAGGCCGACCAGTCGTTCGCCGACATCGACGTGCAGTTGAAGCAGCGCCAGGACCTGATCCCCAACCTCGTCGAGACGGTGAAGGGCTACGCCGCCCACGAGCGCGGCACGCTCGACGCCGTCACCCAGGCCCGCGCCGCCGCCGCCGGCGCGCACAACGTCAACGAACGGGTTCAGGCCGAGAACATGCTGACCGGGGCGCTGGGCCGCCTGTTCGCGGTCGCCGAGGCCTATCCGGACCTGAAGGCCAACACCAATTTCCAGCAGCTGCAGATGGATCTGTCGGATCTGGAGAACAAGCTCGCCGCCGCGCGCCGCTTCTTCAACAACGCCGTGGCCGAGTTCAACGCCGTGCGCCGCCAGTTCCCCACCGTCCTGTTCGCCGGCATGGTCGGCTTCGGCTCCGACAAGCCCTTCTTCGATGTCGGCGAGGCCGACCGCGCCGCCATGAACGCCGCCCCGCCGACGGTGAGCTTCCAGGCCTGATCGCATGGGCGCCGTCGGGCTCCAGACCCACATCTGGGCGAACAACACCCGCTCGATCCTGCTGCTGGCCGGCTTCCCGGTGCTGATGATCGGCATCCTCTACGGGGTGCAGCTGATCCTCATGGGCCTCGGCTTCCTGCCCGGGACCGGCCGGGGCCTCGGCGACGACATGGCCCTGGCCGCCTCGTGGCTGGGCGGGACCGTGCCGCTCGCCTTCGCCATCGCCGCCATCTGGTTCGCCATCGCCTACTTCGGCAACCAAGCCATGATCGACGCCTTCACCGGCGCGCGCAAGGTTGAGAGACGGTCTGAACCCGACCTCTACAACCTGCTGGAAAACCTCGCCATCTCGCGCGGGATGCGCACCCCGGCCCTGCGCATCATCGAGACCGACAGCCTCAACGCCTTCGCCACCGGCCTGCACGAGGGCCGCTACAGCGTCACCGTCACCCGCGGCCTGATGAACACCCTGGACCGCGACGAACTGGAGGCGGTCCTCGCCCATGAACTGACCCACGTCATCAACAAGGACGTGCGCACCATGGTCATCGCCTCGATCTTCGCCGGCATCATCAGCGTCATCGCCGAACTGGTCTTCCGCGGCCTGATCTATTCCGGCCGGGGCGGACGCCGCGACAACAAGAACGCCGGCCCGCTGATCCTCATCGGCATCGCCTTCGCCGTGATCGGCTTCGTGCTCGCCTTCGTCATCCGCATGATGCTGTCGCGCACCCGCGAGTTCGTCGCCGACGCCGGCGCGGTCGAACTGACCAAGAACCCCGACGCCATGATCTCGGCCCTGCGCAAGATCGAGGGCCGTTCCTCGCTGAAGGGTCCTGACGAGGTGCAGCAGATGTTCCTCGACAACCAGCCCGACGGCCGCGGGCTCGAGGGCATGTTCGCCACCCACCCGCCGATCGGCAAACGCGTCGAGGCGCTGGTGAGGTTCGCCGGCGGCAGGGATCCGGGCCCGTGGGCGGGACCTGCGGCGCCCACGGGGGCGACGGGAACCGCCGTCCCGACGACCTTCTAGGGAAGCGCCCGCCAGCCGAGCCGGGTGAGTTGCTCCAGCGGCCGGAACCCGGCCTTGTAGTCCATCTTGTCGGACCCTCGGACCCAGTATCCCAGGTAGACATAGGGCAGGTTCACCATCTGCGCCTGCCGCACGTGATCCAGGATCGCGAACCGCCCCGGGCTGCGGTCGCGCAAGTCGGGATCGTAGAAGCTGTAGACCATCGACAGGCCGTCGGAGAGCAGATCGGTCAGGCACACGCCCACCAGATCGCCGGGCCCGCCGTCGGAGGAGGGCAGGCGGTATTCGATCAGGTGGGTGCGGACCGAGGTGTCCTCGACCATGGCGACATAGTCGAGCCAGCCCATGCCGCTCATGCCGCCGCCGGGATGCCGCGCCGACAGATAGCGCCGCAGCAGGTCGAACTGTTCGGTCGTGGCCTCGGCCTCGACCAGGTCCCGGCTGAGGTCGTCGTTGCGCGCCAGCACGCGCCGCTGCGAGCGGGAGAAGGCGAACTCCGCCACCGGTATGCGCACCGAGACGCAGGCGTCGCAGCTCTCGCAGGCGGGGCGGTAGGCGATGTTCTGGCTGCGCCGGAAGCCGGCCTGGGTCAGCTCGTCGTTGACGTGGGCGCCCTCGCTGAAAGGCAGGTTGGCGAACACCTTCCGTTCAGTCTGCCCGGGCAGGTAGGGGCAGGGCGCCACCGAGGTCATGTAGAAGCGCAGCTGGCGATGCGGGACGAAGCGGGTCACAGCCTCACCTCGCCACCCAATTCCGCCCGAATTCCGGCGACTTGCACATAGGCCTATGTGGGCCCGCCCCGCGGTCCGGCGCAAGTCCGGCGCGGGCGGACCCGGCGATCACAGGCTGGTGTCCCTCGGCAGGACCGGCGCCTCGCGCAGCAGGACGATGGCGATGCGGCGGTTGCCGGCCAGGGTGGGATCGTCGGGATAGAGGGGATCCGAGCCGGCCTTGCCCGAAACCTGGTAGACGCGGTCGGCGTCGACGCCGGCGGCCTGGAGGATGCGGCGCGAGGCGGCGGCCCGGGCCGAGGACAGCGGCCAGTCGCCGGGAGCGCTGGCGCGGTTCGATCCCGGCGCGGCCGAGGTGTGGCCGGTGATGGAGATGCGGTTGGGCAGCTGGTTAATGACCCGCGAGATCGCCCTCAGCAGCATTTCGGCGCGGGGATTGGGCCGGGCCGAATTGGTCTCGAACATCGAGCGGCCTTCCTGGTCGACCAGCTGGATGCGCAGGCCTTCGGGCGTCTGGTCGATGATCAGCTGCTTGGACAGCTCGGCCAGTTCCGGCATCGACTGCATGGCCTGACGCAGCGAGGCGGCGGCCGAGGAGAAGTCGGCGGCCTCGCGCCGGGCGATCTCCTCGCGCAGTTCGGCCTCGCTGGCGGCGGCGAGATTGCTGCTCTGGCCTGCTTCCTCCGGCGCGTCCGGCGGCGCCTCGGGGGCCAGCTGGCTGATCAGCGACTGCGAACCTGAGCCCTTGGCCCCGTCGTCGCCCAGGGCGGTGCCGCCGAGGATGCCGCCCGAACCGGAGGTGGTCGCCGAGACGCTGGCCGGGGCGAAATATTCGGCGATGCCGCGCTTCTGCTCCGGGTCGGTCGTGTTGATCAGCCACATGAGCAGGAAGAAGGCCATCATGGCGGTCACGAAGTCGGCGTAGGCCACCTTCCAGGCGCCGCCGTGGTGCCCGTGTCCGGCGACCTTCTTGACCTTCTTGATGAGGATCGGCCGATCGCTCATGGACATCGGGGAGACTCGCAACGCCTTGGTTCCGGCCACAGTCGGGGGTGCGCGTTAAGAAGCCGTTTGCGATACCGGCTAACCAGGCCGGGGCGGGGCCCTTGCCGCGTCCGCAGGGGTCGCCTAGTCGTGACCGTGTGACCGTTCCAGCCTCTCCCGATGCGTTCGACACCGCCGCCTACCGCCAGGCCCTCGGCGGCTTCGCCACCGGCGTCTGCGTGGTCACGGCCCATACGGAGGAGGGGCCCTACGGCATCACCGTCAACTCCTTCACCTCGGTGTCGCTGCGCCCGCCGCTGATCCTGTGGTGCCTCGATCGCGGCTCGTGGCGGCACGACGCCTTCGCCGCCGCCGACCGCTTCGCAGTGCACATGTTGCCGGTCGAGGACAGCGAGATGTCGGACCGGTTCGCCTGGGGGGTCTGTCGCCTGTCGTCGGACGAATTCGACAGCTCCAGCGCGGAGCCTCCGCGGCTGAAGAACGCCCTGACGCGGCTGGACTGCGCGGCGCGCGACCGCATCGCCATGGGCGACCACCTGACCATCGTGGGCGAGGTGCTGGGCTTCGAGACCCGGCCCGGCGACGCCCTGACCTATTACCGCGGCCGCTACGGAGTGGCGGCAGAACCGAACAGCTGAGGACACGGGGATGAGGATCGGCTTCGCCGGACTGGGCGTCATGGGCGCGCCGATGGCCCGCCATCTGGTCGAGGGCGGCCACGAGGTCGCCGGCTTCAACCGGTCGCCGGACAAGGCGCGGACGTGGGCGACGGCCACCGGCGGGCGCTTCGCCGGCACGGTCGGGGAGGCGGCGGCGGGAGCGGAAGTGTTCGTGATGTGCGTCGGCAATGATGACGACGTGCGCGAGGTGGTCCGCGCGGCCCTGCCCATGCTTTCCGCCGGGGCGGTCATCGTCGACCACACAACCACTTCGGCGCGCGTAGCCCGCGAGATGGCGGAGCTGGCGGCGGGGCAGGGGGTCTGGTTCATCGACGCCCCGGTATCGGGCGGACAGGCGGGGGCCGAGAACGGCCAGCTCAGCGTCATGGCCGGCGGCGTCGCTGACGCCCTGGCGCGGATCGAGCCCGTGCTCATGCGTTACGCGAAGGCGGTGAAGCATATGGGGCCCGCCGGCGCCGGCCAGCTGACCAAGATGGTCAACCAGATCGCCATCGCCGGCGTGGTCCAGGGCCTGGCCGAGGCCGTCCATTTCGCGCAGACTGCGGGGCTGGACACCGACGCCGTCTACGAGGCCGTGTCCAAGGGCGCGGCCCAGTCGTGGCAGATGGACAACCGCTGGAAGACGGCGGCCGAAGGGAAGTTCGACTTCGGCTTCGCCGTCGACTGGATGCGCAAGGATCTGGGTCTGGTGCTGGACGAGGCCCGCGCCAACGGAGCCCATCTCGCCCTGACGGCCCTTGTCGACCAGTTCTATTCCGAGGTTCAGGCGATGGGCGGCGGGCGCTGGGACACCTCCAGCCTGGCGGCCCGTCTGCAGGCCCGGCCGGCGAGGGACTAGCCCGTCGGCAGCCCTGGATCCCAGGCGGCGGTGGAGCGGGCCTTCAGCCTCCAGCCTCCGGGCGGCAGCAGGCTGATGAGGAAGGATGGCCGATGTCCGTCCAGCCGCACCTCGATGACCTGCCGGCCGTCGACCGCTGTTACCTCATAGGCGGTCTGGACGGTCAGGTCCGGCTCATCCAGGTCCGCAAGCCGAGCCTCGACCACGGACCGGGCCCGGTCCTCGGCGGCGTCCGCGGCGGTCGGGGTCGGAGTGACCGCCGCGCTGGCGGCGGTGTCGGCGATGTCCTGCAGTTCGGCCCTGGCCGCCTGGACCCGTGTCAGCTCAAGCGCGCCTGCGCCGATCATCAGCACCGCGGGCAGTATCAGTGCGGCCTTGAGCGCCATGGAGCCCCGATGGTCACGGAGAAACCGTCTGGCCCAGAAGCTGATCCGCACCTGTCGCATCCCGTTGAACGTTCGTCGGGCCAGCCTGCGGCTGGCGGCGTGAAGGCGTCAGAATACGGGCTGACTGGTTAAGTCTTCGCTCGCAGCGAACGCTGATCGCGCCGGGCCGCCCAGCCGCAACCGTATCCGCCATTTCGCATAATATGCCTTAGGCGCGCGATGGGTGAGAGTGCACCTCGCGCCCCGCGCCTATTGGACTCCGCCCCGGCCTCAGATGTGCAGGACGCGCTGCCAGGCGTCGAGCGAGGCCTCGTGCATCGCCTCGGACATGGTCGGGTGCGGATAGACGATGCCGTGCATGTCCTCTTCCGTCGCCTCCATGGTGATGGCGGTGACGTAGCCCTGGATCATTTCCGTGACCTCGGCTCCGATCATGTGCGCGCCGATCAGCGCGCCGGTCTTTGCATCGAAGATCGTCTTGACGAAGCCCTCGACCTCGCCGGCCGCGACGGCCTTGCCGTTAACGCGGAACGGGAAGCGGCCGACCTTGATCTCGCGGCCCTCGGCCTTGGCGGCCTGCTCCGTCACGCCCACCGAGGCGACCTGCGGCTGGGTGTAGGTGCAGCCGGCGATCGGCGAATGGATGTTGGGCGTCTTGAAGCCGGCGATGTGCTCGGCCGCGTGGATGCCCTCGTGCGAGGCCTTGTGCGCCAGCCACGGCGCCCCGGCGCAGTCGCCGATGGCGTACAGCCCCTTCACATTGGTCTGGCAGTGGGCGTCGGTCTTGATGTGGCCGCGATCCAGCTCGACGCCCAGCGCCTCCAGGCCGATGCCGTCGGTGTTGGCCGTAATGCCCACGGCCGAGATGCACACCTCGCCCTCGAGCGTCTCGGCCTTGCCGCCGGCCTCGATGGCCACCTGCACCCCCTGCCCGGCCTTGGTCACCCTGGTCACCTTGGCCCCGGTGCGGAACTTGATGCCGCGCTGCTCGAACGCCTGCTGTGCGGCCTTGGAGACTTCCTCGTCCTCGACCGGCATGATCCGCTCGACCGCTCCCACGACCGAAACTTCCGCGCCCACGGCGCGGTAGAAGCTGGCGAATTCCAGTCCGATGGCGCCTGAGCCGATAACCACGAACGACTTCGGCAGACGCTTGGGCGCCAAGGCCTCCCGATAGGCCCAGATCCTGTCCCCGTCGGCCTCGAGACCGATCTGCGGCAGGGCCCGGGCCCGGGCGCCCACCGCCAGCATCACCGCCTTCGCCTCGACCGTGCGGCTGCCGCCGGCCTTCAGCGCGACGACCACCTTCGGCGCGTCCTTGCCCTTCTCCAGCTTCGCCGAGCCCTCGATCACCTCGACCTTGTGCTTCTTCATCAGGAAGGCGACGCCCTTGTTCATCTGGGCGGCCACCCCGCGCGAGCGCTGGATGATGGCGTCGAAGTCGAAACCGACCTTCTCGGCCGACAGGCCGTAGTCCTTCAGGTGTGACAGGCTCTCGAACTTCTCGCCCGACTTGAGCAGCGCCTTGGTCGGAATGCAGCCCCAGTTCAGGCAGATGCCGCCCAGGTTCTCGCGCTCGACGATGGCCACCTTCTGGCCCAGCTGGCTGGCGCGGATGGCGGCGACGTAGCCGCCCGGTCCCGAGCCGATGACGATGAGGTCGAATTCAGCCACGTGCGTTTCGTCCTTACGCCAGCATCGTCACAGGTTCTTCAATCATCTGCTTGAAGACCTGCAGGAATTTCGCGCCGATCGCGCCATCGACGACGCGGTGATCGCAGGTCAGGGTGACGCTCATCACCGTGGCGACAGCCAGCTGGCCGTCCTTGACCACGGGGCGCGCCTCCCCTGCCCCGACACTCATGATCGCGCCCTGCGGCTCGTTGATGATCGAGGCGAACGACTTGATGCCGAACATGCCGAGGTTGGACACCGAGAAGGTGCCGCCCTGGAACTCTTCCGGCTTCAGCTTGCGGTCGCGGGCCCGCTTGGCGAGGTCCTTGGACTCCGTGGCGATCTCGCGCAGCGACTTGGTCTCGGCCTTGCGGATGATCGGGGTGATCAGGCCGCCGTCGATGGCCACCGCCATCGCCACGTCGGCGTGGTGGTGCATGGCCAGGCCTTCCGGCGAATAGCTGGCGTTGGCCTCGGGCACGGCCTTCAGGGCCATGGCGCTGGCCTTGATGACGAAGTCGTTGACCGAGACCTTGATCCCGTCCTTCTCCAGCATGGCGTTGACGCGGGCGCGAGCGGCCAGCAGTCCGTCGATCTCGCAGTCGATGTTCAGCGGGAAGTGCGGCACGTCGCGGAAGCTGTCGGTCAGGCGCCGGGCGATGGCCTTGCGCATGCCGTCCAGCGGAACCAGGTCGTAGCTGCCATCCGGAATCCCCATCTGCGCCAGCGACTGGACCGGGCGGCTTTCACGGGCCGCGGCGGCGCCGGCGGCGGCCGGGGCGGCTCCGCCCTTCAGCCCCTCGACGTCTCTGCGGACGATGCGGCCGTGCGGGCCGGTGCCCTTGACCGTCTTCAGGTCGACGCCGTTCTGCGCGGCGATGCGGCGAGCCAGCGGCGATGCGAAGATGCGTCCCCCGTCGGCCGCCTTTGGCGTTGGGGCGCTCCTGGACGGTTCCGGCTTCGCAGGCTCGGCCCTGGCCGGCGCAGCTTCCGCCTTCGGCGCTTCAGCAGTCTTGGGAGCCTCGGCCTTCGGCGCCGGAGCGGCCGCGCCGCCCTCCCCCTTCAGGCGGGCGATCGGCGTGTTGACCTTCACGCCCTCGGTTCCTTCGGCGACGAGGATTTCCTCGACCTCGCCCTCGTCGACGGCCTCGACCTCCATGGTCGCCTTGTCGGTCTCGATCTCGGCGATGACGTCGCCCGCCTTGACCGTGTCGCCGGCCTTGACGTGCCACTTGGCCAGCACGCCCTCTTCCATCGTGGGCGACAGGGCCGGCATCAGGATGTCGGTCATTGCGCGCCCCCGGCCGGATCGGGCTCGGCGACCGTGCGCGCGTTCTGCGCCTTCAGGGCGTCGCTCATGCCCAGCAGGATCTGGTTGTAGGCGGTGCGCTCGTCCATGCCGTGGCGCACCTTGTAGCCATGGGCCATGTGGGTGGCGGCGTAGGCCAGCATGCGGCCGAACATGGCCGGGTCGCCGAAGGCCGGCTTGATCGACATGACCGGCTCCTTGTTCGACCACCACATGCGCAGGATCTCGATCGCCTCGGGATCGGCGGCGACGCTCTCGGGCGTCTTCAGCTGGTGTTCCTCGCGTTCGCTCATGCCATCACCTGCTTCACGGCGGCGATGATCTTGTCGGCGCCCGGCAGCGACAGGGCCTCGAGGTTGGCGGCGTAGGGCAAGGGAACGTCCTCCTGATGCACCCGCAGCGGCGGGGCGTCGAGATAGTCGAAGGCGTGCTCGATGACGCGCGCCACCACCTCGGCGCCGACGCCCATCGGGCCCCAGCCTTCCTCTGCCGAGACCAGGCGGCTGGTCTTCCTGACGCTCTCGACGACCGTTTCGTGGTCCAGCGGGCGCAGGGTGCGCAGGTCGACCACCTCGCAGGAGATACCCTCCTCCGCCAGCTTCTCGGCCGCCTGCAGGGCGAAGCCGACCATGCGGCTGTGCGCCGTAATGGTGACGTCGGTCCCTTCGCGGCGGACCTTGGCCTTGCCGATCGGCAGCACCCAGTCCTCGACCTCCGGCACGTCGAATTCGAGGCCGTACATCATCTCGTGTTCGAGGAAGACGACGGGGTTGGGGTCGCGGATGGCGGCCTTCAGCAGGCCCTTGGCGTCGGCCGCGTCATAGGGGGCGACGACCTTCAGGCCGGGGACCTGGGCGTACCAGGCGCTGTAGTCCTGGCTGTGCTGGGCGGCGACGCGGCTGGCGGCGCCGTTGGGGCCGCGGAACACGATCGGGCAGCGGATCTGGCCGCCCGACATGTACAGCGTCTTGGCCGCCGAGTTGATGATGTGGTCGATGGCCTGCATGCCGAAGTTCCACGTCATGAACTCGACGATCGGCTTCAGCCCGGCCATGGCGGCGCCGACGCCCAGGCCGGCGAAGCCGTGCTCGGTGATCGGGGTGTCGACCACTCGCTGCTCGCCGAACTCCTGCAGCAGCTCGCGGCTGACCTTGTAGGCGCCCTGGTACTGGGCGACTTCCTCGCCCATCAGGAACACGGCCTCGTCGCGCCGCATCTCCTCGGCCATGGCGTCGCGCAGGGCGTCGCGGATGGTCGTCTTGACCAGTTTGGCGTCGGCCGAGATCTCCGGGTCCTTCAGCTCTACCTTCGGCCCCCTGGCGGTGTCGTCGGTCTTCTCCGGGTCGCCCGACTTGTCAGCGGCCGGCGCGTCGTCCACCGGGCCCGCGGCGGGGGCCTCGGCCTTGGGCGCCGGCGCGGCGGCGCCGGCGTCGTCGCCGGACAGGCGCGCGATCGGCGTGTTGACCTTCACGTTCTCGGTCCCTTCGGCGACGAGGATTTCAAGCACCTCGCCCTCGTCGACCGCCTCGACCTCCATGGTCGCCTTGTCGGTCTCGATCTCGGCGATCACCTGGCCGGCCGACACGGTGTCGCCCGCCTTTATGTGCCACTTGGTCAGCGTGCCCTCTTCCATCGT
>JAEZIH010000151.1 GCA_023416055.1 Pseudomonadota bacterium
GGTGGAGGTCGACGGACGGACGGTGGGAGTCGTGCGCATCGCTCTGTTCTCGCCCCAGACCCATCCGGCGGCCTGCGCCGCGGCCCTGGCGGAGCTGACACCTTCCGGCCAGCCGTGCGACGAGGACTGCCGGGACCGCCTCTGGTCGCGCGCGGCGGACCGGGTGACGGCCGACTTCTCGGAGCGGCTGAGGGCGCTCAGGGCGGCGGGGGCGACGGCGCTGCTGGTGGACATCGCCGGCAACGGCGGCGGCACGGAGTGGGTCGAGGCCGTGGCCCGGACCCTGACGCCCCTGCCGTTGCGCTCGGCCCGCATCGGCTTCGTGCGCCCCCCGCACTGGGCCGAGGCATTCGAGGCGGCCGAAGGTCGCCTGCGCGAGGCCGCCGTGGACCTGCCGGCCGACGAACGGGCGCGACTTCTGCGCCATGCGGAGACCTATGCGGCGGCGCGAGCGGAGGCGGAGCAGCCCTGCGACGCCACCCCGCTTTGGGAGGGCCGGGCCCTGGCCTGCGACTGGCTGGGCCGGACCGACC
Source organism: Pseudomonadota bacterium (assembly GCA_023416055.1). Taxonomy (GTDB): domain Bacteria; phylum Pseudomonadota; class Alphaproteobacteria; order Caulobacterales; family Caulobacteraceae; genus Brevundimonas. Next base: position 534 of record JAEZIH010000151.1, read on the forward strand.
TGTTCAGCACCGGGCCCGAGGCCGAGCTGGATCCGACCATCCTCGGCAAGCCGTGGGCCTCGCTGGTCTTCGAGCCGCTCGCGTTCGCCTTCGAGCCGGGCGTGTGGAACGGACCGCTGATGGTGCTGGTGGACGGGGGGAGCGCCTCGGCCAGCGAGCAGTTCGCGGCCCTGCTGCAGGACAACAACGCCGCTGTGATCGTCGGCGCTCCCACCCGCGGATCGGGCTGCGGCCATACCCGTGGCGGCCTCGACGTCACGCTGCGGCACAGCGGGGCGACGCTGCGTCTGCCCGACTGCGCCCGCTTCCGCGCCGATGGCCGCAACGAGGTGTCGGGCGTCGACCCCGACGTGCTGATCGGCTTCCGCGAGAATGACGGGCCGCGTCGTCGTTCCGAGCGGCTGGCGGCGGCCCTGCCGGCGGCGCTGGCGGCGGCCGAGCGGCAGGCCACGGCGCGCTAGCGGTCGAGGCTGCGCAGGAACTCGAGCAGGAAGGCGTTCACCTCGTCCGGCCGTTCCTGCTGCAGCCAATGGCCGGCGTCGGGGACGACCTGCTGCAATCGAAGGTCGGAGACCCAGTCCTTCAGCGCCGCCTCGTCGCGTCCGGCGTAGAATCTGACGGGATCGCGCTCACCGACCATGAAGGCGGCGGGGACGCGGATGCGGGCGTCCTGCAGCCAGGCGGTCTGGGCCCAGTTGAGGTCGAGGCAGCGGTACCAGTCGAGCGGGGCGCGGAATCCGCCGGCCGCGAAGGCGGCGACGTATTCAGCGAAATGGGCCTGGCTCAGCCACGGCGGCAGGGGGACGTCGTCGGGCACGGACGAGATCAGGCTTTCGCCCGGTGCGAGGAAGCCGGTGGACGGGTGTTCGCTGGCGCCGTCGTAGGCGTGGAACATCTTGCGCAGGGCCGCGGCCGGATCGGCGTCGAACTCCGCATGGGCGTCGTCGGGCTGGAAACGGCGGATATAGAGGTCGCGGCCGCTGCGCTCGGCCATGACCGCCATGGCGGCGGTGGGCGGTCCCTTGGGCCGCCGCGGCTGGAAGGGCACCGACAGGCAGGCCACGGCGGTGAACAGGTCGGGGCGCATCAGGGCGCAATGCCAGGCGACGGCGGCGCCCCAGTCGTGACCGATGACGACGCAGCTGTCCTCGCCGAGGGCGCGGGTCAGATCGACGAGGTCGCCGACGAGATGCAGGATCGAATAGTTCCCGGATCCCTCGGGCCGCTCGCTTCCGCCGTAGCCGCGCATGTCCGGCGCGACGGCGTGGAAACCGGCCTCGGCCAGGGCCTCTATCTGGGCCCGCCAGCTGATCGACAGTTCCGGGAAGCCATGCACGAGCAGGACCAGCGGCCCCTCGCCGGCCTCCAGGATCTGCTGGGTCAGTCGATCGGTGCGGATGAGGCGCTGGCGCATCCGGCGAGCGGACCACCGGCCGGGGCGGCTGGCAAGCCTAGAGCTCGACGCCCGTGGTGCGCATGATCTCGGCGCGCAGTTCGGGCAGGCCGTCGCCCTTTTCGGCCGAAGTCAGGGCCACGGCCGGATAGGCGGCCGGGCGCTTGGCGATGGCCTTGAGGGTGGCGGCGACCATCTTGTCGCCCTCGCCCTTCTTTAGCTTGTCGGCCTTGGTGAGCACGATCTGGTAGCTGACGGCGGCGAGGTCGAGGGCGTCGAGCGCTTCGTCGTCGACCTTCTTCAGGCCGTGCCGGGCGTCGATCAGCAGGTAGACGCGCTTCAGCGTCACCCGCCCGCGCAGGTAGTCGCGGCCGAGGTCCTGGAACTTCTTCACCGTGGCCTTGGACGCCTTGGCCCAGCCGTAGCCGGGCAGGTCGACCAGCCGCATCCGGCCGTCGAGGTCGAAGAAGTTGACCTCGCGCGTGCGCCCCGGCTCGTTCGAGGCGCGGGCCAGCTTGTGCATGCCGACCAGGCCGTTGATCAGGCTGGACTTGCCGACGTTGGACCGGCCGGCGAAGGCGATCTCGGGCAGGTCCGGCTCGGGCAGCTGCTCGATCTTGGCGCACCCCAGGACGAAGGTCGCCGGACGCGCGAACAGGATGCGCGCCTGCTCCAGCTCCTCGGGGGTGAAGTCGTCCACCTAGGCCTTCGCCTTCATGCGCGCGAAGAAGGTGTCGATCGGGTTCTCGGCCTTCAGGCGGTGCATGATGATGTACTGCTGGAAGATGGTCAGGATGTTCGACCAGGCCCAGTAGATCAGCAGGCCGGCCGGGAACATGGCCATGATGAAGGTGAAGGCGATCGGCATCAGCTGGAAGATGCGGCGCTGCATCGGGTCGGGCGCCTGGGGGCTCATCGACATCTGGAGCCACATGGTCAGGCCGTAGAAGATGGCCAGCACGCTGAGCGAGAAGGTGCCGCCCAGCAGGCCGCCGACCAGGGGCGCGGAGGAGGGATCCCAGGGCAGCAGGCCGAACAGGTTCCAGATGGTCGTCGGATCGGGCGCCGAGAGGTCCTGGATCCAGCCGAAGAAGGGCTGGTGACGCATCTCGATGGTCACGAACAGCATCTTGTAGACGGCGTAGAAGACCGGGATCTGCAGCAGCAGCGGCAGGCAGCCGGCGAGCGGGTTGATCTTCTCCCTCTGATAGAGGGCCATGATCTCCTGCTGCTGCTTCTGCGGCTCGTCGGGATGCTTCTTCTTGATCTCCTCCATCTTGGGCTGGAGGTTCCGCATCTTCGACATGCTCTCGTAGCTCTTGTTGGCGAGCGGGAACATGATCAGGCGGACCACGAGGGTCAGGGCCAGGATGGCCAGGCCGAAGTTGCCCAGGATGCCGTAGAAGAATTCGATCAGCCAGAAGATCGGCCGGGTCAGGAAGAACAGAAAGCCCCAATCGATGGCGTAGACGAAGCGCGGCAGATCCAGCGACTCCTCATAGCCCGAGAGGATCTGGTTGCGCTTCGCGCCGGCGAACAGGCGGCGGGTCTCGGTGATCTGGGTGTTGGGCTGCACCGTGTGGCTCTCGCCCAGCATGCCGGCGACGTGCATGCGGTCGGCCGGCTGGCCCGGCCCGGCGACGCGGAACTCGGCCTCGATGCGCTCGTCCTGCGGGGGGATCAGCGCGGCCAGCCAGTACTTGTCGGTGATGCCAAGCCAGCCGCCGGTCGACTCATGCTCGTCGGCGGACTTCTCCTTGGACCACTTGCCGTACTTCAGCTGGGTGGTGGAGTAGGACTTGCCGTCGCCGAAGGTGCCGATGGCGCCCTCGTGCAGGACCTGGTTGCGGCCGAGGGTCGAGGGCACGCCCTGGCGCAGGACGGTGGCCGCCGGGGTCAGGGTCACCGGCTGGGTGCTGAAGTTGGCGACCGTGTCGGTCACCGTGAACATGTACTGCTCGTCGATGCTGACCTGGCGCGTGAAGCGCAGGCCGGCGCCGTTGTCCCAGGTCAGGACCACGGGCGTCGTGGGGGTCAGTTCGGAGCCCTGGGTCAGTTGCCAGGGAGTGTTCGGTCCGGGCACGCCGCCGGGGATGTTGGGGCCGGTCCAGCCGAACTGGGCGTAGAAGGCGTGCTTCATGCCGGCGGGCCGGAACAGCTCCACCGCCGACGAGTCGGCGGCCATGGTTTCGCGGTAGTTGGTCAGGAACAGGTCGTCGATGCGGCCGCCGGTCAGCGACATCGAGCCGGTCAGGGTGCCGGTGCGGATCGGCACGCGGGCACCGTTGGCGGCCAGCGCCGTGCTGCGGTCCTCGGTGAACACCGCCGCGCTGGGCGAGGGCGAGGTCACCGGAGCCGTCGTCTGCTCCGCCGCAGCCGCCTGCTGGGCCTCGCGCCGCTTCTGCGTCTGCGGCTCCATGACGAAGACGCTGTAGGCCAGCAGCATGAGGGTCGCGATCACGACGAAGACGATCGTGTTGCGGCTGTTGTTCTGGGGGGGCATGGAGTCAGGAATCCTGGCCGGCGGGCAGGTTGGAGGCAGGGCGCGCGACGTGAGGCGCCGGTCGCGGGGTCGCGAGCCTTGTAAGCGCCGATTTCACATCGTCAAGCAAACGGGACCAGGCGCGGTCCGCCGTGCCCATGCGGGCGATGAAGACATAGTCGCTGCCGGGGACGGCGAACTCGGGCGCCAGCAGCCGGGCGGCCTCGCGCAGGCGGCGCTTGGCCCGGTTGCGCACCACGGCGCCGCCGATCTTGCGGGTGGCGGTGAAGCCCAGGCGCACGACGGGGTCGCCGTCGGCGCGGTCGAGGCGCTGGATGACCACGGCGCCGCGGGCCTCTGAAAAGCCTTTCGCGGCCGCCAGAAACTGGGGCCGCGACTTCAGGCGTTCGATTTTGAACGGTTCGGCCATGCGCCTGCGCAGGCGCCGGACGACTTAGGCCGTCAGGCGCTTGCGGCCCTTGGCGCGACGACGCGCAACGATCTTCTGTCCGTTCTTGGTGGCCATCCGCGAACGGAAGCCGTGACGGCGCTTGCGCACGAGTCGCGACGGCTGATAGGTCCGCTTCACGGTCGGCTCCTCGGATTGAAGTTCAGTACGGGCGACGGAAAGTGGTCCGTCGCGGGAAGGGCGGGCGTATAAGCGGGGATGCCCGTGGTGTCAACGCCGTGAGGCGTCAGCGGAGTGACGATGCGCCGGGTGAAACGCTTCCTGCCCCTCATCGCCGTGGGATGCGTGGTCATCCTCATATTCGCCATGGGCTGGAATCGCTACCTGTCGCTCGACACCCTGCGTGAGCATGGCCAGGCCTTCCGCGACTTCACCGCCGCCAACTATGTGGTCAGCCTGCTGCTGCTGATGCTGCTGTTCGCGACGCTGACGGCCAGCGTGGTGCCGGGCGTCTTCTTCGTCACCATCACCGCCGGCTATCTGTTCGGCCCGTGGGTCGGCGGGGTGGCCACCTCCTTCGCGGCCACGGCCGGGGCGCTGGTCGTGTACGGCGTGGCCCGGACGGCGCTGGGCGACGCCCTGAGGCGCAAGGCCGAGCGCGACGCCGGCCTGATGCAGAAGGTCTGCGACGCCATCGACCGCGACACCTTCTGGTACGTGCTGGCCTCGCGGCTGGCGGTGGTGGTGCCCTTCCACATGATCAATGTCGCGGCCGGGCTGATGGCGGTGCGTCTGGGGCCCTACAGCCTCGCCACGGTGATCGGCCTGCTGCCGGCGCACACCATCTACTGCTGGATCGGAGCGCGGCTGAACGCCCTGCTGGCCGAGGACCCGAACCCCGACTTCCAGGCCCTGTTCGCCCGCTTCTGGGCTCCAATGACCGGCGTCTTCGTCCTGGCGGTGGTGCTGCCCTTCGCCATGAAGGGGTTGCAGGCCGCGCTGCGGAAGCGGGCCGGGGCATGAGAGAGGCAGCGAATGGCCCAAGCTTTGCGTTAGGGGGAGCATGAGCGAGGCGCGGCCCCTGCTGGACGGAGTCGGACGGCGCATCCTGCCCGAGGGCTGGCGCGACCGCCTGCGCTTCCACGCGCCCGACGCCCTGGCGTGGCGACTGCTGCTGCTGACCTTCGCCTTCACCGCCGCGGTGGAGGTGCTGATCGTGGCCCCCAGCGCCGCGAACTTCCACGAGCGCTGGCTGCTGGACCGGCTGCAGTCGGCCGAGCTGGCCTCGGTCGGCGTCGAGGCCTTGCCCTACTCGGCGGTCGAGGACGAGACCGCCGAACAGCTCCTGGCCATCGGCGGGGTGCAGGCGGTGGTGGTCGGCGACCAGGGCGTGCGGCGGCTGCTGCTGCAGGCTCCCAACCTGCCGCGCGCGCCGGAGCTGATCGATCTGAGGCGCGACAGGCCCGTAGGCCGGCTGGTGGACCCGTGGCGCACCCTGTTCGGCCACCCTGATCGTTCGATCCGGGTGCAGGCGCGGCCGCGTTACCGTTCGGGCGACTTCATCGAGGTTCTCGCCCCGGCGGAGCCGCTGAAGGGCGAACTGCGCACCTTCCTGCTCAACAGCCTGCTGGTCTCCCTGCTGCTGTCGCTGGCCGCCGGGGCGCTGCTGTACGGCGGCCTGGCCTATCTGGTGCTGCAGCCGCTGCGGCGCGTGACCCGGTCGATCGAACGCTTCGCGGAGGATCCCGACGCCGAGGGCGATCCGCCCAGCGACCGCCAGGACGAGATCGGCAGGGTCGAGCGCGAACTGGCCCGGATGCAGGCCGAGGTGCGGCAGTCGCTGCGCTCGCGCGCCCGGCTGGTGGCGCTGGGCGAGGCGGTGGCCAAGATCAATCACGACCTGCGCAACATGCTGACCTCGGCCCAGATCGCGTCGGAGCGCCTGGCCGATTCCCCCGACCCGCAGGTGGCCAAGGCCCTGCCGCGGCTGGAGCGGGCGCTCGGCCGGGCCGCAGCCCTGTCCCGCAACGTGCTCGAGTATGGCCGCAGCGAGGAGCCGGAGCCGCAGCGCGCGCGCTTCGCTCTCGGGCCCGCCGTGGTCGCCGCCGCCGAGGACGCCGGCCTGTCCGACGAGGGGGTTAGGCTGACCAAGTCGATTCCGGCCCGCCTCACCGTCCACGCCGACCCGGACCAGCTGCACCGGGTGCTGGTCAATCTGATGCGCAACGCCCGTCAGGCGATCGAGGGGGACCCCGCCCGGGTCGGTCGGCCCGGCGTGGTGAAGGTCAGCGCGACGCATGAAGGCGGCGAGGCGGTGCTGCGCATCGCCGACGACGGACCGGGCATTCCGCCGCGGCTGTCAGACCAGCTGTTCGAGCCCTTCGTCAGCGGCCGCAGCTCTGACGGCACCGGGCTGGGCCTGACTATCTCGCGCGAACTGGCCGTCCGTCACGGCGGCGACCTTGTGCTGGTCGAGACCGGTCCGGGGGGGACGACCTTCGAGTTGCGCCTGCCGGACTGACGGCGCCAAATGCGCTGATCGGCGTTATGCGTGCGAGACCGCCGCGAAACGGCCAAGCTTGAGAGCGAGGTCTTTGACCGAAGGAGCCCTGACCATGATCCGACAGACCCTGATCGCCGCCGCCGCCCTGACCATGGCCGCCGCGCCCGCCCTGGCCCAGAACGCCAAGGCGCCGGCCGATCCCGAGCCGGGCTCGGAAGCCTGGCTGCGCGCCCGCGGCGAAGCCTACCGCCGCGCGGCGGACGCCGACCAGGATCCCGTCGAGCTTGAGGCGACCGCCCGCCTGAACGCCGAAGTCGCCTCGCGCAACACCGCCGCCGAGCAGTCCGAGGCCAGGGCGACGGCCGCCTATGAACAGCAGAACGCCGAATGGCGGGCCGAGACGGCGCGGCTCGAGACGGAACGCGCCCAGTGGGAGGCCAACGCCGCGGCCGCCGAGGCCGCGCGCATCCAGTGGGAGCGCGAACGCGCCGCCTGGGAGGCCAATCTGGAGGCCTGCCGGCGCGCCGGCCGGGTGTGCATCGTGGCGCCGCCGACCAGGCCCTGACGGCTCAGGCGGCGGGCTTCAGGCCTCGGCCGTCTCGGCCTCTTCCTTGCGCTTCTTCATCAGGGCGTCGAAGCTGTCCCAGACGCCCGAGGCGCCGTGCCAGGAGCCCTTGGTGGCGGCCTTGGAGTATTCGGTGGCGCGCGCCTCGAAGAAGTTGGCGTGCTCGACGCCCGACAGCATCGACTGCAGCCACGGCAGCGGGTTTTCCTTGACGCCGTAGACCTCGGGCAGGTGCAGCTGGCGCAGGCGCCAGTCGGCGATGAAGCGGATGTAGGCCTTGATGTCCGCCGGGGTCATGCCGCTGACCGGGCCCATTTCGAAGGCCAGGTCGATGAACTTGTCCTCCATGTCGACGACGGTCTTGCAGCACTCGACGATGTCGTCGGCCACGGCCTGGGTGACCGCTCCGGTCTCCTTGTTGAAGGCGTGGTACAGCTTGATGATGCCTTCGCAGTGCAGGCTCTCGTCGCGCACCGACCAGGACACGATCTGGCCCATGCCCTTCATCTTGTTCTGGCGCGGGAAGTTCATCAGCATCGCGAACGAGGCGAACAGCTGGAGGCCTTCCGAGAAGCCGCCGAACATGGCCAGGGTGCGGGCGATGTCGGCGTTGGTCTCGACCCCGAACTGGCCCATGTAGTCGTGCTTGTCCCGCATGGCCTCGTATTCCATGAAGGCGCCGAACTCGGCCTCGGGCATGCCGATGGTCTCGAGCAGCAGGGCGTAAGCCGCGATGTGGATGGTCTCCATGTTGGCGAAGCTCGCCAGCATCATCTTGACCTCGGTCGGTTTGAACACCCGACCGTAGCGCTCCATGTAGTTGTCCTGGACCTCGATGTCCGCCTGGGTGAAGAAGCGGAAGATCTGGGTCAGCAGGTTGCGCTCGGCGTCGCTGAGGTTGGCCGCCCAGTCCTTGCAGTCCTCGCCCAGCGGCACCTCTTCCGGCAGCCAGTGGACCTGCTGCTGCTTCTTCCACATGTCGAAGGCCCACGGGTAGCGGAACGGCTTGTAGGCGGCCGACGGGGTCAGGAGACCGGGCGTGGCGGGCTGGATCGGGGCGTGCGCGTTCATGGACGGAACTCTGGAGGCGAATCCGGAAAGAGGTGGAGTTCACCATGCGGCCCGCAGGCCCCGGCGCCAAGCCGAAACACAGCTATATTGCGATCACATTTTCCGCGACCGCTATATCTGGTAGGGCGGAGGCAATCATCTGGGGACGTGGTTGGGGACAAGCCCAAGGTCTCCCTATGGCGGCCCCCGCAGGTTCCGGGGCGCAGCGGTCGAGCGGCGGCGGTAGACTGCGGGACGAAGGAGAGCCCTGATGACCTACATCGTCTACGGCGCCGCCGGCTCGGGCTCGGTCCCGGTGGAGGCAGCCCTGACCCTGATCGGGGCCCCCTTCGAGGTGGTCGAGGCGGTGACCTGGGAGGGCAAGGCCGAGCGCGACAAGGTCGCCGGGGTCAATCCGATGCGGCAGATTCCGGCGTTGGTTACGCCCGAGGGCGAGACCCTGACCGAGAGCGCGGCGATCCTGATCTGGCTGGCCGAGCGCCATCCGGAAGCAGCCCTGGCGCCCGAGCCCTGCGACCCCCGGCGCGGGCAGTTCCTGCGCTGGATGAGCTTCGTGCCGGCGGCGATCTATTCGATGTTCTGGGTGCGGGACGAGCCGTCGCGGCTGGGCGGCGACGATCCAGCCGCGCAGGCGCGGATCAGGGCGCGCACGGCGGAGCGGATCGCAAACTGCTGGGGCGTGATGGAGAGCCAGCTGAGGCCCGATCGCTTCCTGCTGGGGCCGGAGCTGACGGTGCTGGATCTGTATGTGGCGGTGGCCAGCCGCTGGACGCCGCACCGCGAGCGCTTCCACCAGGTCGCGCCGCAGATGGGGGAGGTGATGCGGCGGGTCGACGACCTGCCGGAGCTGCGCGACTTCTGGCCGCGGCGGTTCCCGTTCGAAGGGCGTTACGCCGGCTGAGAACGGCTTGCCGCGGCCGGCCCGGGATCCGGTCCGGAAAAGGGCAGGAACCGTCCTTCAACCGCGACCGTTTTCAGGCCCTCGCCCGCAGGGTCCGGAACACCATGTCAGACACCGTCATCGACCCCAGCTTCGATCCGCCGCCGGATGCGGTGGCCTTCTACGAGGAGGCGCTGCGGCTTCTGAAGGAGAGCGGTGTGCCCTTCCTGCTGTCCGGCACCTATGCGGTGACGGCCTATACGGGCATCCGCCGGCCGACCAAGGATCTGGACGTGTTCTGCAAGCCGGGCGACTACCCGCGCATCCTCGCGTGGTTCCAGGCCCGGGGCTATCGCACCGACGTGGAGGACGAGCGCTGGATCGCCAAGGTGTGGAAGGACGAGAACTCCTTCTTCGACGTCATTTTCGCCATGTCGAACGGCACCATCGCGGTCAACGACAGCTGGTTCGGCGAGGACACCATCGAGGTCTACGGCCACACCGTCGGCATCACGCCGCCGACGGCCCTGATCCTGTCCAAGGTCTTCATCCAGGACCGCTACCGCTACGACGGGGCCGACGTGAACCACGTCATTCTCAAGCAGTCGGACGCGATCGACTGGAAGGTCCTGCTGGACCAGATGGACCTCTACTGGGAGGTGCTGATGGCGCATCTGCTGAACTTCCGTTTCGCCTATCCGACCGAGCGCAACCGGGTGCCAAGCTGGCTGATGACCGAGTTGACCGAGCGGCTGCAGGCGCAGGTCAACCTGCCGCCGCCGCGCGTGAAGGTCTGCCGCGGCCGCCTGTTCAGTCCGCGAGACTACATCGCCGACATCACCGAATGGGGCTTCGGCGACGTCGTCGGCAAGGGGCTGGAGGAGCGCCATGACCCCATCCAGTGAGCCCGGCCCGGCCGGCGGCCAGACCGATCCCCAGACCCCGCAGCCGGGCCTCGAGCCGGGTCCGATCAAGCGGCTGAGGGTGGCGGCCGTCGGTGATCTGCACGTCGGCGAGGGGGCGGAGCGGCCCTTCCGCGATCTGTTCGACCGGGTGCATGAGGATGCCGATGTCCTGTGCCTGAGCGGCGACCTGACCAATTTCGGCAAGACCCGCGAGGTCGAGATCCTGCTCGAGGACCTCCGCCATTGCCGGATCCCCATGGTCGGGGTGCTGGGCAATCACGAGCACGAGTGCGGCCAGCCCGAGATGGTCAAGGAACTGCTCACCAGCGCCGGGGTGACGGTGCTTGACGGCCAGCCCGTGGAGATCGAGGGCGTCGGCTTCGCCGGCGGCAAGGGCTTCGTCGGCGGCTTCGGCCGCTACATGCTGAGTTCGTTCGGCGAAGCCTCGATCAAGCGCTTCGTGCAGGAGGCGGTCGAGGACGCCAACCTGATCGAAAACTCGATCCGCATGCTCAGGACCGAGCGGTCGGTGGTGCTGCTGCACTATTCGCCGGTGGTCGAGACGGTGATCGGCGAGCCGCCCGAGATCCACGCCTTCCTCGGCTCGTCGCGGCTGGGCGAAACCATAGACCGCTACGACAACATCAGCCTGGTGGTGCACGGCCACGCGCACCGCGGCGCGCCCGAGGGCCGGACCAACAAGGGCACGCCGGTCTACAACGTCGCCCTGCCGGTGCTGAAGACGCTGGGCGAGACGCCCTACCGGGTGTTCGAGGTCTGAAGCGCCGCGCGCGGGCGGAAGCCGCGCCAGATCGCCCACAGCGCCAGGGCCGCGGCGACGCCGAGGATGTCCGCCAGCCAGTCGCCCCAGCTGGGGTCGCGTCCCGTATAGCCCTGGATGATCTCGACGGCTCCGCCGATGGCCACGGCCAGCGCCGCCGTCCACAGCCGCGGCATCCGGCGGAACAGCACGCCGAGGCTCCACAGGATCAGGCCGAAGGCGACGAAATGGGCCGCCTTGTCCCAGATCTGGCTGGCAGATTCGATGTTCTGGTAGGGGCCGATCATCAGGGCCAGCAGCACGACCATGAGGACGGCGCCGACGAGGCGGAGGAGCAGGCCCATGCAGCAACCTTGAAGAGGAAGAGGCGTCCTACCTATCAGCCCGTCTGCAGGACCCAAAGCCCGGTCGCGGCGAAACCGGCGGCGGCGGCGGCGCGGATCCACTTCAGCGGCAGGCGACGGGCCGCGGCCTCGCCCAGCAGCACGGCCGGCGCATTGACCAGCATCATGCCCAGCGTCGAGCCGGCCAGCACCGGAAGGACCATGGAGAAACGGGCGGCGAGGGCGGCCGTGGCGACCTGGGTCTTGTCGCCCATCTCGATGACGAAGAAGGCGGCGGCGGTGGTCCAGAACACGCCGGCGAAGGTCTTCTCCGTGGTGTCCGGACGCTCGTCGAACCGATCTGGGATCAGGGCCCAGACGGCGAAGGCGAGGAAGGCGAGGCCGACCACCCAGCGCACCCACTCGCCATGCATCCAGTGCGACAGCACCGCGCCGGCGGCGGCGGCGAACAGGTGGTTGCCCAGGGTGGCGACGAGGATGCCCAGCAGGATGGGCAGGGGCCGGCGCCAGGCCGCGGCCAGGACGATGGCCAGCAGCATGGTCTTGTCTCCGATCTCCGCAATGGAGACGAGGCCGGCCGAAATCAGGAAGGCGTCCAAGAAATCTACTTCGTGCGCGGAGCCTCGGCGGGCAGACCTGTGGCGTTCGCAGCCGGGCTCCGCGTGGAAATCCCCTGCGAATGCCAGCGGTCTTGCCGTGTCCTCTCGTCCCATGCTCGCGCCGCGGGCGCTCGCTGCTTGAGGACGATCTGAGACTTTTCGCGCCATCCTCTCCGGGGAGAGGAAGCATGTTGACGCGAATCCCGCTGAGAGGCGCGGGCGGCTACTCCCCGATGACGGCGGGGTCTCTAGCCGCGCGGCCGGCTGCGCGCAAGGGTCAGCTGAAGGCCACGAAGATCAGGGCGACGACGGTCACGTCGATGGTGCGGGCGAGGTAGGTCAGCATGGCGGCGGTCCCGAACGGAGGCGTTTCCGACCTCCGTCAGCAAGGACCGTGCCGCGGGTTCAGACGTCGGTGTCGGTCGCCTTGCCGGGTTTGGGACGTCGTTCGGCCGCGCCGGAATAGGCCCGGCCGAGATAGGTCGCGCGGGCGGCGTCCAGCACCGGAGGGCCGCCCTTCAGCCCGCGTCGCTGACCGGTCTGGCCCATCAGCTGGGCGGCGAAGGCGGCGGGCGAGGCCTCAGCGGCTGGCGAGGGGGCAGGTCTTGCCGGGGCCTCGACTGGCTCGGGGGAAAATTCGGTAGGGACGAGATCGCGCGAGGCCGAGGCGGCGCGGCGTTCTGCGGTGCGACGGTCGCGCTCGCGGCGTTCGTCGCGGCGCCGCACGGGACCAACCGGTTCGATCTCGTCGCCCATCTCAGCCCGACTTGCCGGGCGTGCTGGCCAGCTTGTCCAGCTGGGCGCGCATCTCGTCCATCTGGCGGCGCATCTCGGCCAGGGGGTCGTCGGCCGGCTTCGGCTCGGCCGCGGCGGCCGGGCGGGCGGCGGCGGCGCTGAAGCCGGGCCACATCTTCATCGCCTCGGCGAACATGCTCATGTTGCGCTTGACCGCCTCGTCCAGCAGGCCGGCGCCCGGGGCGGCGCCGAAGGCCTTGTTGAAGTGGCCGCGCATCTGCTCCTGCTGGCGGGCGAAGGCGTCCAGCGACATCTCCAGATAGGAGGGCAGGACGCCCTGCATCTGGCCGCCGTAGAAGCCGATCAGCTGACGCAGGAACTGCACCGGCAGCAGGGCCTCGCCGCGGCTCTCCTCCTCGAAGATGATCTGGGTGAGGATCTGGCGGGTCAGGTCGTCGTTGGTCTTGGCGTCGTAGACCACGAACTCGACCCCGTCGCGCACCATGCGGGCGAGGTCCTCGAGGGTGACGTAAGCGGAAGTGGCGGTGTTGTAGAGCCGCCGGTTGGCGTACTTCTTGATGACGACGGTCTCGTCGGTTCCGGACTTCCTGTCAGCCACGCCCAGTTCCCGTTCTGTTGCGACGCCGCACTATGGTGCGCTGCGAGCGGGAATGTCTAGCCGAGGGCGGCAGGGGCCAGGACGACCCCGACCAGGACGGCGGCCCAGTGGGTCATGGCGCCGGTGACGACGAAGCCATGCCAGATGGCGCGGCGGAACTTCACCTTCGGACTGATGAAGACGAACACCCCCGCGGTGTAGATTAGGCCGCCGGCGACGAGCAGGCCCAGGGCGACCGGATGGACGGTGTCGATCATCGGGCCGAGCGCAATCACCGCCAGCCACCCGAACAGCACGTAGACGCCGCTCCAGAAGGCGTCCGAGATGCGCGGCGCCACCAGCTTGGCGAACACCCCCGCGAGGGCGATGGTCCAGACCAGCAGGGTGAAGCCGACCGACCAGGCGCCCTCGAAGCGCTGGGTGGTAAAGGGGGTGTAGCTGCCGGCGATCATCAGGAAGATGGCCGCCTCGTCCATGCGCCTGAGGATCGGCCGGGCGGCGCAGGGGCGGGTCTGATTGTAGACGGTCGAGGCCGTCAGCATGGCGATCAGGCAGAGGGCGTAGGCCGCCGTGGCCGCCACGGCGCCGATGCCGGAATAGAGCGCGGCCAGGACCGCCAAGACGATGCCGCCCACAGCGGCCAGGGTCAGGCCGACGACGTGCACCACCAGGTCCGCGGTCTTTTCCGCCGGCGTGCGGTAGTGCTCGATCATGTCGAGTTCGTCGGGCGTGCAGACGCGCTGGAATATGGTCTTCATCGGCTTGAGCATGGCCCCATCAAGCCCTTCGCTCCGTCTTTCGTTCCCGCCAGTCTGCGCGGGCCGGATGACCATCGGCTGAACAGGCCGGGCCGAGGGTGACGAAAGCGGCCGGATGCGGCAGAAACGGCACGAATCCTTTCCCGCGGCCTGACACCTCCCCCTTCGTAGGGCCGCTTCCCCGAGGTCAGTCAAATGTCTGTCGAAGTGGTCATCGTCTCCGCCGCGCGCACGCCGGTCGGGTCGTTCCTGGGCGCGCTCTCGTCGCTGCCGGCGGCGAAGCTGGGCGAGGTCGCGATCCGCGCCGCCCTGGAGCGCGCCGGCGTCGCCGCGGACCAGGTGGACGAGGTCATCCTCGGCCATGTGCTGCAGGCGGCCGCGGGTCAGGGCCCCGCGCGGCAGGCGTCAATGAGCGCGGGCATTCCGAAGGAGGTCCCGGCCTGGAGCCTCAACCAGATCTGCGGCTCGGGCCTGCGCGCGGTGGCCATCGGCGCCCAGCAGATCGCCCTGGGCGACGCCCGCATCGTCGTCGCCGGTGGTCAGGAGAGCATGAGCCAGGCCCCGCACGCCCAGCATCTGCGCAGCGGCCAGAAGATGGGCGACCTGGCCCTCATCGACACCATGATCCGCGACGGTCTGTGGGACGCCTTCAACGGCTATCACATGGGCCAGACGGCGGAGAACATCGCCGACCGCTTCGGCATCGACCGCGCCGCCCAGGACGCCTTCGCCGTCGCTAGCCAGAACAAGGCCGAGGCGGCCCAGAAGGCAGGCCGGTTCGACGCCGAGATCGCGCCGGTGACCATCGCCTCGAAGAAGGGCGAGACCGTCGTCGACAAGGACGAATACATCCGCCACGGCGCCAGCCTGGACGCCATGGCCTCGTTGCGGCCGGCGTTCGCGAAGGACGGCACGGTGACGGCGGGCAACGCCTCGGGCCTCAACGACGGCGCCGCCGCCCTGGTGCTGATGAGCGCCGACGAGGCGCGCGCCCGCGGGCTGGAGCCGCTGGCCCGGATCGCGTCCGCGGCCACAGCCGGGGTCGATCCGGCGGTGATGGGGACAGGACCCATCCCGGCCTCGCGCAAGGCGCTGGAAAAGGCCGGCTGGTCGGTCGCCGACCTCGATCTGGTCGAGTCCAACGAGGCCTTCGCGGCCCAGTCGCTGTGCGTGCTGCAGGAGCTCGGCCTTGACGCGGACAGGGTCAACGTCAACGGCGGGGCCATCGCCATCGGTCACCCGATCGGCGCTTCGGGCGCACGCATCCTGACCACCCTGCTGCACGAGATGA
>JAEZIH010000172.1 GCA_023416055.1 Pseudomonadota bacterium
GCTTGGAGTGATGCTATCGTGTGCGCTGTCCCCTCGATATGGGGTTCGCCGCCGAACACGGCCGGGTCGCGAATAATCGGCCGCCGGGCCATAACCTCAGAATACCACCACGCTTCTGATGCTCTCGCCCGCGTGCATCAGGTCGAAGGCCTCGTTGATGCGCTCCAGCGGCAGGGTGTGGGTGATCATCGGGTCGATCTCGATCTTCCCGTCCATGTACCAGTCGACGATCTTCGGCGTGTCCGTCCGCCCGCGCGCGCCGCCAAAGGCCGAGCCGCGCCAGACCCGGCCGGTGACCAGCTGGAACGGCCGCGTGGCGATCTCCTTGCCCGCCTCGGCCACGCCGATAATCACGCTCTCGCCCCAGCCGCGGTGGCAGGCCTCCAGCGCCGTGCGCATGACGTCGGTGTTGCCGGTGCAGTCGAAGGTGTAGTCGGCGCCGCCGCCGGTCAGTTCGACCAGATGGCCCACCAGATCGCCGGAGACCTCCTTCGGATTGACGAAATGGGTCATGCCGAAGCGGCGGCCCCACCCTTCCTTCGACGGATTGATGTCGACCCCGACGATCATGTCGGCGCCGACCATCTTCAGCCCCTGGATGACGTTCAGCCCGATGCCGCCGAGGCCGCACACCACGCAGTTGGCGCCGGGCTCGACCTTGGCGGTATTGACTACCGCGCCCACCCCCGTGGTCACGCCGCAGCCGACGTAGCAGGCCTTGTCGAACGGCGCGTCCTTGCGGATCTTCGCCACAGCGATCTCGGGCAGCACCGTGTAGTTCGAGAAGGTCGAGCAGCCCATGTAGTGGGCGATCGGCTGGCCCTTGTAGGAGAAGCGGCTGGTGCCGTCGGGCATCAGCCCCTTGCCCTGGGTGCCGCGGATCGCCGTGCACAGGTTGGTCTTGCGGCTCAGGCACGACTTACATTGGCGGCATTCCGGCGTGTACAGTGGGATGACGTGGTCGCCGACCTCGATCGAGGTCACGCCCGGCCCCACCTCGACCACCACGCCCGCGCCCTCGTGCCCGAGGATCGACGGGAAGATGCCCTCGCTGTCGAGGCCGTCCAGCGTATAGGCGTCGGTGTGGCACACCCCCGTCGCCTTGATCTCGATCAGCACCTCGCCGGCGCGCGGCCCCTCCAGATCGACCTCGACGATCTCCAGTGGACGCTTGGCTTCGAACGCGACGGCGGCGCGGGTTTTCATGCGGAGGTCTCCTGTGCGTTGCCGTCCTTCTAGGACAGACCGCTAATGCTATGGAACAGCATGGCGCATCGAAACCTCGTCATCCTCACCGGCTCCGGCGTATCGGCCGAGTCCGGCGTACCCACCTTCCGCGCCGCCGACGGCCTGTGGGAGGGCCATCGCGTCGAGGATGTCGCCACGCCCGAAGCCTTCGCCCGCGACCCGGCGCTGGTGCAGGACTTCTACAACCGCCGCCGCCGGCAACTCGCAGAGGTTCAGCCGAACGCCGCCCACCGCGCCCTCGCGGCTCTCGCCGCCCGCTGGGACGGCGACTTCCTGCTGGTCACCCAGAACGTCGACGACCTGCACGACCGCGCCCGTGCGGAGACGTCGCCCGCCCCCGGCTTCCGGCTGATCCACATGCACGGCGAGCTGCTCAAGGCCGAGTGCACCGCCACCGGCCGCGTCTGCGACTGGCGCGACGACCTCGAGCCGCACCACCCCTCGCCCTTCCATCCGCAGGGCCGCCTGCGTCCGCACATCGTCTGGTTCGGCGAGACGCCCCTGCACATGGAGGCCATCCAGCGCGCCCTGGCGCAGTGCGACCTGTTCGTGTCCATCGGCACCTCCGGCGCCGTCTATCCCGCCGCCGGCTTCGTCCAGTTCGCCGATATGGCGGGCGCCCGGACGGTCGAGCTCAACCTCGAACCCTCGCTGGGCAGCGGCCTCTTCGACGAGACGCTCTACGGACCCGCGACAGAGGTCGTGCCGGCCTTCTGCCAGCAACTGTAGCCTCCCCTCTCCCAGCGGGAGAGGGCTATCTCTCTTCCGCCTTCCTCGCAGCCAGCTTGGCCAGCACCCGGCCCCGCCCCCTGGCGAGGGCATGGATCACGCCGCGGAAGGTGGCCACCTCCTGCTCGGTGAAGCGCGCCCGACCCAGCATCACCCGCAGGTTCTGGCTCATCGACCGCTTCTTCTCGGGCGGATGGAAGAAGCCGCCGTCGTCCAGCTCCTTTTCCAGATGCTCGTACATCCCGACCAGCAGCTCGTTCGACGCCGGCGGATCGCCCTCGCGGAAGCGCGGCGGCGGGGCGTCGAGGATCAGGGTGCGCCACTCATAGGCGTTGATCGCCACCGCCTGGGCCAGGTTCAGGGAATGGTGCTTCGGGTCGATGGGGATGGTCACGATGCCCTGGGTCAGGGCGATGTCGGTGGTCTCCAGACCGGCCCGCTCGCCCCCGAACAGCAGGCCGACCGACAGGCCCGAGGCGCGGTCGTCGTACAGCACCCGCGACGCCTCGCGCGGCGTGCGCACCGGTAGCCGCGTCTCGCGCGGCCGCGCCGTGGTCGAGAAGACGGTGTTCAGGTCGGCGACGGCCTCGGCCACGCTGGCGAACACCTTCACCCCGTTCAGTACCCAGTCGGCGCCCGAAGCGGTGGCCCACGCCCGGTCCTGCGGCCAGCCATCGCGCGGGCTGACCAGCCTCAGCTCTGACAGACCGAAATTGGCCATCACCCGCGCGACGGCGCCGATGTTGTCGGCCAGCTGGGGCTTGTCGAGAATGACGACGGGCGGCTTCAGATCACTCAACGAATCCGCCTCAGTCCTCGCCGTACATGGCCAGCCACGGATCGGCGGTCCCCGCCTCGACCTCGGCCACCTTCACCGCCGGCCAGCCGATGCTGTCGTCGGCCGAGTCGCGCCAGGCCAGGATGATCAGGTCGCGCAGCTCGGACGCGCCGGCGGCCAGACGGGCGACCGCGAACTGCGCCCCGCGCGGATCGCCTTCGGCGAAGCCCCCCGCCTTCTCGAGCCGGTAGAAGGGCAGCACCTCGGCGAGCGTCGTCTTCAGATAGGCCGGCACCCGCGCGCGCAGGTCGAAGCCGTCCAGCTGCGGCGCCTTCATCGCCGCCTCCACCGCGTCCAGACGCGCCACCCGGGCCGTGAAGGCGCCTTCGAACAGGCCATGCGTCTGGCGCGAGGTGGTGAAGCCGTCAGGGTTGGGAACGTCGCGGCTCCAGCCGTTGTAATGGATGGTCGTGTGGTGCGGCTGGCTGCCGTCGCCGACATAGTGGCCCAGAATGCCTGCGTCACGCAGGATCAGCGCCTCGCGCCGCTGCCGGTCCTCCCGGTACCAGGCGCGCTTGCCGGGGTCCGTCTCGCGGGCCTCGGCGGCGTTCAGCACCCGCCAGGTGGCGAAGTCGCGCACCAGCTGCTGGTAGGCGTCCATGATGGCGTAGGGCAGGTAGCCCGCGTCGTCGACGTCGAGGCCCGCAGTCGTCAGCGCCGCGTCGTATTCCGACTTCAGCCGCGGCAGGGCGTCGATCGACATGCCGCGCTCATTGATGACCCGCCCCTCGTCGTCCATGTCGACGAAGTGGGCCGTGTCGCGCTCGCGGTCGTGCGGCTGGCCGCCGCCCTTCCAGCGGTCCGGCTCTCGCGCCAGCTCGCCGATCTCGGCTGCGGCGCCGGGGGTGCGCAGGAAGGCCGGAAGCTCTTCGGGGAGGGCGCGCGCAGCGGCCACGCCGATCAGGCGGTGGCCGGTGTTGCCCCAGGCCGAAACCACGGCTGGAACAGCGGCGACAGCGACGGCGCAGACGGCGGCGGCGGCAAGGGCGATGCGCTTCACGGGCGAACTCCTGCGGGGGACGGTCCGCCTTAAACTATCCCGCCCAACGCCTCCAGCGGCGCGAACTGTGGAAAACTCGTACGCCCGGGCAGGCCCGCTTCTTCTTGGCGAGTTCTGGCCCCGCCCCTCCGTCACGCCGCCGTGATCTTCCGCTTAACCCTTTTTTACGAAGCGTCACGCAGGGCCGCACACCGCAAACAAACAGTCGAGACTCCGAATAGCTGATCTGGAAGTAAGATGATCGCCTCGCCTCGGACAGTCTCCCTCACGAATACGGTAGAACATAAGGATCACCCGGTAATCATCATCCTCGATCGACTGCCTGGAAGTGCGGATCATCCACCGACCAACCGGACAGGTGGTCGCACCTCATCTCAAATGGCTGGAAATCGACACATTCCGGCGGCAAAAACCGCGCGCCGGACGCGTCAGGGGCCGGTGTCTTCGTGAGTCGAATTCATGATCGGCGCCGCCGCTGCGATCGCCCTCGTCTGGGCCCTTGCCTTCCCCGCCGCTCCCGCGGCCGCCGATCCGGTGTCCTATGACGCTGCGGTGGCTTCCGGTCTGGGCGAGGGATCAACGGCGCCTGCAGACGAAGGTTCCAGCGACGGGGCGGCCCTGACCGCCGAACAGCAGGCCCTGATGGCCGAAGAGGCCGACTGGACGGCCCGGGTCAATCTCTACCACGCCGGCGGCGGCGGGGCGACGGGCAACGACAGCCTCGGCTGCCGCCCGATCCCGATGCGCACCATCGCCGTCGATCCGCGCTACATCCCGCGCCGCACCCGGGTCTTCATTCCCGAGACGGTCGGCATGCGTCTGGCCGACGGCACCCTGCACGACGGCTACTGGTACGCCTCGGACACCGGCGGCGCGATCAAGGGCCAGAAGATCGACCTCTACACCGGCCACGGCCGCGGCTCGATGGGACCGGCCATGCGCTTCAACCAGCGCCGCCTGACCCTGGTCGACGCCGGCCGCTTCGACGGTTGCCCGCCGTCGTGGGACGCCCGTCCCAGCCAGACCCTGATGGCCTCAGCCGGGACCAGCGTCGGCTCGCGCTAGAATTTCCGCCGACCGCTGACCGTTTCGAAGAACATCCGCCAGTCGCCCATCAGGCTCCACAGCGGATAGCGGAAGGTCGCGGGCCGGTTCTTCTCGAAGAAGAAATGCCCGACCCAGGCGAAGCCATAGCCGATCACCGGCATGGCCAGCAGCCACCACGGGTTCAGCGTCACGACGGCCAGCGCCAGGGCGACCAGCACCAGCGCCGACCCCACCACGTGGATCCGCCGGCACGTCCGGTTCGAATGCTCATGGATGTAGAAGGGGTAGAAGGCTTCGAAACTCTGGAAGCGTTCGCCCGCCGGCTGCTGGGTGCTCATGCCCCGACGATGACTCGGCCGTCCAGCCGCCGCAAGCTGCGGCTCAGGTCTCTTCGGCCGGCTCCGGCCCCAGCAGCCGCCGCAGCATGGGCCACACCCGCGCCACCGCCGACAGGAAGCCCACGGCGGTCGACACCCACTGGAACACCGTCCACGCCCAGCCGAACAGATCGCCGTCGCCGATCCACTGGCTGATCGGGAACAGCACCCTCGCGACGCCGATCTGGAAGGCGGCGTAGGCGCCCGAATACTCGATCGAGCGGTCGGCGAAGAATGCGATGGCCACCGCCGCCGACACCGGCGACCACAGCAGCGGCAGCACCAGCAAGGCCGCCAGCAGCACCACGACCAGCTTGGTCCCCAGGGTCTCGCGCGACCACAGGCTGGCCGCCACTCCCGCGCCCAGCATCAGCGCCGTCAGCATCAGCAGCGCCGGCAGCACCCGATCCACCGCCGTCATCAGGTCGGCGAAGGCCAGGCCGATCAGGATGGCGCTCCCGGACAGCAGGAAGCCGGCCACCCAGACGGCGGCGTACTGACCGAGGCGACGCTTCAGATGGGCGAGGCGGATCATGCGGGCAGGATGCCCCCGCGGCCCCGCCCTGTCCATTGACCGAACGATGGTCGTGCAGTCAGGCGCGCCGGTCCTCCGGACGTCGGGTCTCTCCCTCCGGCCAGGGCGAGAACAGTTCGTCGATGACGGTGTCGACACGCGCCGACTTCAGGGCGGCGGCGACGGCGATGATGGTAAGGGCGGCGAAGACGGCGCACGTCAGCAGTGCTAGGGCGATGCCCATCATTGGAATGGCTCCGGCTTGGGGGTCAGGATCGGCCCGCGGCGGTCAGGCGGCGGGCGCGCGCTCGTCCCTGTTCCGGCCCGGCCGGAACAGGGTTCAGACCCTTCGGATCAGACGCAGGGCCCTCGAGGCCCGAACCTGTGATCGCCATTCCATGCCGGCCATGTTGGCCCCGCCTGCAGGGAAGTCAAACCGCTGCGACCTTATGCGCCTGCCCCGCCCCGGTCAGGGACGCGGGGCCTTGGGCGGCAGCTCGAACCACCGGGTGAAGCGCAGGAAGGCCTCGACGTCCCCCTCGATGCGCAACAGCTGACGGGCCAGGTCCGCCGCCTCGGACGGGTCGCAGTAGATCACCGCCGCCACCGCTTCCGCCGTGCCTTCGACCACCACCGGAACGTCATCCAGCTCGGTCCTCCGGACATTAAGCACGCCGTCGGCGACGCACACGCGGAACGTCGTCTCGCCGAAGCGGAAGCCGACCCCCACCAGCGCGTCGCCCGCCTTTGCGGGATCGAACATGGCGCGCAGCGACAACATCATCGCCACCGGGCTCAGCGGCAGGGTCGGGTCGTGGTCCGGCGACCGCGCCGCCCAGCGCCCCAGAGTCAGGATCACCGGCTCCGCCTCGTAACCCCACGGCGTCAGCTCGTAGACCTGCACCGACGCCGGCGGCGGCAGCTTGCGGCGCACCAGCACGCCGGCGGTTTCCAGCCCCTCCAGCCGCTGCGTCAGCACATTGGCGCTCAGCCCCGGCAGACTGGCCCTCAGCTCCCCGAACCGCCGCGCCCCTAGCATCAGTTCGCGGACCACCAGAAGCGCCCAGCGCTCGCCGAGGATCTCCAGCCCCAGGGCGGTGCCGCAGGCGTCGTCGTAGCGACGGCCGCGCAGACTAGTTATTTTTTCTAACTTCATGGTTGACTCTACTAACACACAGGCGCAGCGTCTCCAACACCGAAGCGAAGGAGACGCCACGATGAGCGACAGGATCATCCCCTGCATCTGGTACGACGCCGGCCAGGCCCGGGCGGCCGCCGAATTCTATGTCTCGCTAGGTCTGCCCGACAGCCGCATCGACCGGGTGCAGACAAGCCCGATCGACAACCCGTCCGGCTCGGCCGGCGACGAGCTGGTCGTCGAATTCACCCTCGCGGGCCGGCCCTATCTGGGCCTGAACGGCGGGCCTCAATTCCCGCAGAGCGAGGCGGTCTCCTTCATCATCCTGACCGAGGACCAGGCCGAAACCGACCGCCTCTGGGACGCCATCGTCTCCAACGGCGGGCAGGAAAGCATGTGCGGCTGGTGCAAGGACCGCTGGGGCGTCAGCTGGCAGATCACGCCGCGTCGCCTGATGGCCTTCTACGACGACCCGAACCCCGCCCGCGCCCGCGCCGCCTTCCAGGCCATGATGAACATGCGGAAGATCGACATCGCCGCCCTCGAAGCCGCAGCCGACGCGGCGTCATAATCTCCCCGACCCTGAGCAACCCAAACCCGGAGCTTTCAATGTCCTACATCACCGGCTTCCTCCTCCCCGTCCCGGCGGACAAGAAGGAGGCGTACATAGAGTCCGCCCGCAAATCCTGGCCGCTGTTCCAGAAATACGGCGCCCTCGAACAGGTCGAGACCTGGGGCGAGGACGTGCCGGCCGGCAAGGTCACCGGCTTCGACCTCGCCGTGAAGAAGGAGGCCAATGAGGAGGTGGTCTTCTCGTGGCTCCGCTGGCCGGATCGCGCCACCGCCGACAAATGCTTCGCCGAAATGATGAACGACCCCGACTTCGACGGCATGGACATGCCGTTCGACGGCAAGCGGATGATGTGGGGCGGGTTCGCTCCCATCTTCGAAGGCAAGGCCTGATCTCTCCCCCGAAGCGCCGGGGCGGCTCCTTTCCGGAGCCGCCCTTTTTCGCGCCTCAGCGACAGAAACGCGTGTCGGTCGCCTCGAGGTGCAGGTGGTCGTGATGCACCGCGTTGTAGTCGGGGCTCAGCACCGTGCCGAAGATGCGGCAGGCCTCGTCACGGATCCTGCGCAGGAAGCGCGCCTCGGGGCCGGTACCGTGCCAGTCCCCGGTCAGGCTGATGCGCCGGCCGTCGCGCAGCCGCACCCCGGCCACGTCCAGCGCCGCCGCCTGCGCATGCGCGCTGATCCGGGTGCTGCCGACGCCGTTGTTCACGTTGCGGCAGGCGTAGGCTCCGAAATGGTCGATCTGCACCACGTCCGAACCCAGGATCTCCCGCGCCGCCGGTTCGACCGACTGCCGCCGCCAGACGCTGACAGCCAGCGCCAGCCGGCAGGTCATCTTCGGCTGGGCCGGGTTCATCCGCGCCACCGTGCCCATGTCGGCCCCCAGCAGCCCGGCCTCGATCTGGTGACAGCCCTCGCCCTCGAAGCGGTCCGGCGTCGGACTGAAGTTGACCCGCGCGGCGGTCAGCTCGGCGACGCAGCGGGTCAGTTCGGCGCTTTCCCTGAGCACGGCGGTGCGGGTGCCGTCGCCGATCGGCCGGTCGATCAGGCCGCCGACCAGCGGCGCCTCAGGCCGACCCGGCGCCGCCGGTGAGGGTCCCGGACGGTAGTCGGGCAGCATGGGACTGCAGGCGGCCAGCGCCGCCGCCAGACCGACGAGCAAATGAACTGTCCGGAATCCCTCGCGCAACCTCATGGCGGGCAAGCTAGCCGATTCCCCCGGAGGCACGCTTCACGACCCGGAGAGCATGAAAAAGGGGCGGCCCTTCCCGAGCCGCCCCTGATCTTTTCCTAGCTGTCCAGGAAGCTGCGCAGCTTCCGTGACCGGCTGGGGTGCTTCAGCTTCCTCAGCGCCTTGGCCTCGATCTGGCGAATACGCTCGCGGGTCACCGAGAACTGCTGGCCGACTTCCTCGAGGGTATGGTCGGTGTTCATGCCGATGCCGAAGCGCATGCGCAGCACCCGCTCCTCGCGCGGCGTCAGCGACGCCAGCACGCGGGTGGTGGTTTCGCGCAGGTTCGACTGGATGGCCGCGTCGATCGGCAGGACGGCGTTCTTGTCCTCGATGAAGTCGCCGAGGTGCGAGTCCTCCTCGTCCCCGATCGGGGTTTCCAGCGAGATCGGCTCCTTGGCGATCTTCAGGACCTTGCGCACCTTCTCCAGCGGCATGGCCAGCTTCTCGGCCAGCTCCTCCGGCGTCGGCTCGCGGCCGATCTCGTGCAGCATCTGGCGGCTGGTGCGGACGATCTTGTTGATCGTCTCGATCATGTGCACCGGGATGCGGATGGTCCGCGCCTGGTCGGCGATCGAGCGCGTGATCGCCTGCCGGATCCACCAGGTGGCGTAGGTCGAGAACTTGTAGCCGCGGCGGTACTCGAACTTGTCGACCGCCTTCATGAGACCGATGTTGCCCTCTTGGATCAGGTCCAGGAACTGCAGGCCGCGGTTGGTGTACTTCTTGGCGATGGAGATCACGAGGCGCAGGTTGGCCTCGACCATTTCCTTCTTGGCCTGACGGGCCTCGCGCTCGCCCTTCTGCACCGTCTGGACGATGCGGCG
>JAEZIH010000181.1 GCA_023416055.1 Pseudomonadota bacterium
CTTCACCCACGACATCCACGCCGTCGGCGTCCACTTCGCCACCCCGCCGCTGGGCGAGGGCGCCACCGGGGTGTGCATGATCAACGTCACCCCCGACGGCCAGCGCACCATGTGCACCTTCCTGGGCGCCGCCAACCAGCTGACCACGGCCGACATCGACGCCGACCTGATCGGCGCCTCGGCCATCGTTTACCTCGAGGGCTACCTCTTCGACCCGGCCCCGGCCCGCGCCGCCTTCGAGGCCGCCGCGGCCGCCGCGCACGCGGCCGGCCGCAAGGTCGCCATCACCCTCTCCGACAGCTTCGTCGTCCATCGCTGGCGCGCCGAGCTGCTGCAGTTCATCGAGGCCTCGGCCGACATCGTCCTCGCCAACGAGGCCGAGCTGGCGGCCCTGTTCGAGACCGAAGACTTCGACGCGGCGGCCGCTCATCTGGGGCGCATCGTCGAGATCGCCGCCGTCACCCGCGGCCCCGCCGGCTCGGTGGTGTTCGCCAACGGCGGCGCCGAGCGCGCCGACATCGCCGCCTGCCCGGTCGAGAAGGTGGTCGACACCACCGGCGCCGGCGACCAGTACGCCGCCGGCTTCCTGCTCGGCCTCGCCCGCGGCCTGTCGCTGGAGGACGCCGGCAAGCTCGGCTCTCTCGCCGCCGCCGAGGTCATCGCCCACTGGGGCCCGCGTCCGATGACCTCGCTGGAGCAGCTGGCGACGGACGCGGGGCTGCGCCTCACCCCCGCCTGATCGTCACATACAGCGCCCCGTCGCCGCCGTGCTTGCGCGCAGCCGGGGCGAAGCCGGAGACCACGCCCCTCAGGGCCGGCGACTGCAGCCATTCGTGCACCGAGGCGCGGATCACGCCCGTGCCCCCGCGCCGTCCCTGCCCGGTGATCACCAGCACCGAGCGATAGCCGCGCGCCTGCGCCCCCGTCAGGAAGGCGGTCAGGGCGTCCTGCGCCTGGAAGCGGCCGTAGCCGTGCAGGTCAATGCGCGCCTCGATCGGATCGCGCTCGCGCGACAGCCGCCGTTGACGCCGCGGCTCCAGTTCCTCCGGCGTGCCCCGGGCGCGGGCCGGGGCGGTCACCGGCGGGCGATACGGCGGCGGGGCGGGCCGGGGTTTCGCCGCCCCCTTCGCCAGGGGCGCTGCGGGCGGAGGGATGTCTGCGGCGCCCGGCGTCACGCGCGGGGCCTTCTTCGGCTTCGACGGCGTCACCGTGCCGGCGACCCGGGCCCAGATGCGGCGGTCCTCGGGGCTCAGGTCGTCGCGCCGGCTCATGTGGTGCCGGGGGCGTTCCCGTCCGGATCCTCGTCCGAGCCGACGTCCTGCGGACCGGGTGTCTGCACCAGCAGGTCGCCCGGCTGGCAGTTCAGCTCGCGGCACAGGGCGTCCAGGGTGGTGAAGCGGATGGCCCGCGCCTTGCCGGTCTTCAGGATCGACAGATTGGCCAGGGTCACGCCCACGCGGTCGGCCAGCTCGGTCAGCGACATGCGCCGTTCGAGGAGGATGCGGTCAAGCTGTACGCGGATGGCCATGGAATGCTCTCTTATCCGGCGCGCCGCGGCTGGAAAAGGCGCACCGTCCGGTCAGATGGTCAGTTCGGCCTCGCGCCTCAGCCGGGCGCCCTCGCGGAACACCTCGGCGATGACCACTATGATGACCACGGCGAATGACGGGGTGATCAGGTCGAACAGGCTGGGGGCCGCCATGGCCCCGCGCACGAAGCGGGCGACGAGGAACTGGCCGACCCACACGCCCAGGGTGACCGAGGCGAAGGCGGCGCCGATCTGGTGCAGGCGGCGGACGTTGAGGGGATGGAAGGGGTCGCCGACGCGCAGGGTGGCGACGATGCGGATCAGCAGACGGAAGATCAGGGCCGAGGTCGCCAGGTAGGCGAAGGCGGCGGTGCCCACCAGCAGCACATAGGCCCAGGGCAGGGGGATCACGATGGCCTCGTCGCCGGTTCCGGCGGTGACCACGGGCGTCCCGAACACCTTCAGGGCGACGACGGCTGCGGGAATGAGGACGGCGCCGACGGCGAGGATCCAGAAGGCGACGGTGCAGGCGGCGCCCGCGACGCTCGAAATCGAGACCAGGCTCAGCCGCGGCAGGGAAGGAGTGCGGATCCCGAGCGATGTCGTCTTCGGGAGTCGCATGGAGCAGGCCTCGTTCAGGCTGGACGTCGGATCGCGAAAGCCGCGCGGGGTCCGCTGGACCCACGCGCGGTCATATACATCGCGTTTGTCATGCCGATCGTCAAAGCTCCGGTGAGCAGCAGATGCAGGATCACAGGGCCTGGACGAGCGTGGCGACCAGAGCGGTCGGCAGGGCGGCGAGCAGGAAGGCGTTGAGGACGCCGTGGCCGACCTTTTCGAGGAAGTAGGAAGCGTTCATGGTGTGCATTGTCGATCTCTTATCCTGAGAGGGGGAGATTTTGCCCCCGTTCTTGTTAACCGCTGCAAGGATCGTTCGGCTTTGCCTTGGATCAAGAACGTCGCGGCCTCCGTTCGTGGGATAATAGATAGGCCATGCCCCGCAAGAAATCACGTTACATATCGTTTAACGATATTAAACTTGTGCAATGAATCGTAACAGCCAAGCTTGGTGAAAAATGTTGAAGCTTATCAAGGGGATGCGGCTGGTCGCGGCGACCCACAATCCGGGCAAGGCGCGCGAGATCGAAGCCCTGCTGGACGGACATTACGCCGTGGTCACCGCCGGGAGCCTGAATCTGCCCGAGCCGGACGAGACCGAGAGCACCTTTGTCGGCAACGCCCTGCTCAAGGCGCGGCACGCGGCTGACCTCTCGGGCGAGGTCGCTCTCGCCGATGACTCCGGCCTCTCGGTCGCCGCGCTCGATGGCGCGCCCGGCATCTTCTCGGCCCGCTGGGCGGGACCGGACAAGGACTTCGCCCACGCCATGGCCCGGGTCGAGGAGCGGCTGGAAGAAACCGGCTCCGACGACCGCCGCGCCTGGTTCACCTCGGCCCTCGCCGTGGCCTGGCCCCACGGCCCGGCGGTGGTCGTCGAGGGCCGCGTCGACGGCCTTCTGACCTTCCCGCCGCGCGGCGACCGCGGCTTCGGCTACGACCCCATCTTCATCCCCGACGGCCACAGCGAAACCTTCGGCGAGATGGACCCGGCGCTGAAGGACTCGATCAGCCACCGGGCGCGGGCGTTCGCCAAGCTGAAGGCGGCGCTGATGGAATAGGGGCCAGGGACGAGGGGCTTAGGGTGACGCCATCCTGTTCGGGCCCGGACAGACCCTTCCCCTTCATCCCTGATCCTGACCTCTTCCTAGCCCCTAGCCCCTAGCCCCTAGCCCCTAGCCCCTGGCCCCTTGGCTCAAGTCCCGTGCCCCCCGACCTAGCCCTCTACCTCCACTGGCCCTACTGCGCCCGCATCTGCCCGTACTGCGACTTCAACGTCGTGCGCGACCGCGGCCGGACGGACGAGCAGGCCGCTCTGGTCGGGGCCATCCTTGCGGACCTCGAGGCTCACGCCGCCCTGACCGGCCCGCGTCGTCTGGCCTCCATCTTCTTCGGCGGCGGCACCCCCTCGCTGATGGATCCCGCCGCCGTCGCCGCCGTGATCGACCGCGCCCGCGCCCTGTTCCCGCCGACGGGCGAGATCGAGATCAGCCTTGAGGCCAATCCGACGGACGCCGAGGCGGACCGCTTCGCCGCGCTCGCCTCCGCCGGCGTGAACCGCCTGTCCATGGGGGTCCAGGCGCTGGACGACGCCAGCCTCGCCTTTCTCGGCCGCAACCACTCGGCCGACGAGGCCCGCCGGGCCGTGGCCGTCGCCGCCCGCGCCTTTCCGCGCCTGTCCATCGACCTGATCTACGCCCGGCCTGGCCAGACCGTGGA
>JAEZIH010000205.1 GCA_023416055.1 Pseudomonadota bacterium
ACAATCTTCTGCAATTACGACGGCTTCTTCAAACATCGTACGACGGTGGGCGAGGGCGCCTTCGTCGGCTCCAACAGCTCGCTGGTGGCTCCGGTGAACATCGGCGCCGGGGCTATGGTCGGCTCCGGCTCGGTGGTGACGAAGGACGTCGCCCCCGGGGATCTCGCGCTGGCGCGCGGTCAGCAGACGGCCAAGGCAGGTTGGGCGGCCCGCTTCATGGACACCATGCGGGCGAAGAAGGCGGCCAGGTCATGAGCGATCTCCAGAAGAAGCACGCCGGCGAGGCCGCCGCCCTCCGCGTCGAGGCGGGCATGACCGTCGGCCTCGGCACCGGCTCCACCGCCGCCTGGTTCGTCAAGGCCCTGGCCGCCCGCAACCTGCCCGGCCTGCGCTGCGTGCCGACCTCCGAGGCCACGGCCGAACTGGCCCGCGAGCTGGGCCTGCCGCTGTCGACGCTGGAGGACACGCCGCGCATCGACCTGACTGTCGACGGCGCCGACGAGGTCGGCCCCGGCCTGGCGCTGATCAAGGGCGGCGGCGCGGCCCTGCTGCGCGAGAAACTGGTCTGGGAGGCCTCGGCCCGCTGCCTCGTCATCGCCGACTCCGCCAAGGTGGTGAAATCGCTGGGCGCCTTCGCCCTGCCCATCGAGGTGGTCGCCTTCGGCCACAAGACCACCGCCAACCGCATCGCCGACGTGCTGGTCGACCACGACATCGCCATGCCGGCGCGCGTTCGCCAGGCCGAGCGCGGCCTCGTCCGCACCGACGGAGGCAACCTGATCTACGACGCGAAATGCGGCGTCATCCACGACCCCGCCCGCCTCGCCGACGATCTCAAGCTGATCACCGGCGTGGTCGAGCACGGCCTGTTCCTCGACCTCGCCGACGAGGCGATCATCGGCACGGACGCCGGCGTCGAGACCCTGACGCCCTGAGCCGGGGCGCGGCGGCGGTCAGTCGCTGGCCGTCTCCGCGGCCCGCAGATCGCTGTGGGCGCGGTGGATGGCGCTGACGATCTCCTGCCGGTTGGACAGGCGGCTGACGGCGTTGCCCTCGGAGGCGTAGAGGCCGTTCAGATAGGCGATGTCCCAGTCCATCAGCTGGTCGACCGAGTCCGGCTCATGGAAGACGTTCAGGATCGAGGCGTAGCCGCGGGTGTCGGCGTCGGGATCGATCTGCGCCAGCGTCACCATGGCGATGTAGTCCGCCAGTTGCAGGGCCGACAGGCCGGCCACCTCGTCGATGTCGACGATGACGATGGAGCGGCTGAGCCGGTCGACGATCTGGGTGCGCAGGCGGGAAGGGGCCTGGACGCTGATCTGGGGGGCGAAGTCGGCCACCTCGGTGCACGCATTGTTGCATTCGCCGGGGATGCGGATCGCTCTCATGCCGGTCGCGGAGTCGATCGGCACGGCCATCTGCCACCAGCGCACCGGCCGGTCGGTCTCGACGAAGTCCCTCAGCGCGGTTCCGCCGCGGTCCATGCCCGAACCGCCCATGCGGAAGGCCCTGCGGCGCTCCTCCACAAGGGTGCGGGCCAGGGCGGTGCCGTCGTCGGTGGCCACGATCAGGATGTTCGGCGTGCAGCCGGGCGCGCCGGGCTCCAGCCCCACGTCCTCGGCGATGGTCGAGATGCGGTCGACCACGAATTGCGCCGCGTCGGCCCGCAGGTTGGCCACGCCGACGCAAATCCGGTCCTCCCATCGCGCCAGACCGCGACGACGATTGGGTTCGGCGACCTCGCCGACGAAGCTCCGGATCATGTCGTCCAGCGGGCGGCCGGTTACTTCGATATCGCCCAGGTCGACGGCTTCGGACGGCCGGGCAGGGGTCTGTCCGGGATCCTGGGGCGCGGTCTGCATCGGCGCGACGGCCAGGAGGGCGGCGACAGCGGCGGCGACAACCATGGGTTACATCCTTTTGGGATTTTCGCCTTGCACTATGAACCGGTCTCCGGGGTCGTCAAGCGCCGAGGCTTGCCGCTCCGTCCCGCCACGCCTAAGTCCGGCCGGCGCCGGCGGCATCCGCCCCGCGCGCCGTTGCAGCCCCCGCGCGACCCGGAGCCCCCCCTCATGGCCGACTACGACTACGACCTCTTCGTCATCGGCGCCGGCTCCGGCGGCGTCCGCGCCGCCCGCCTGACCGCCCTTGGCGGTAAGCGCGTCGCCGTCGCCGAGGAGCATCGCGTCGGCGGCACCTGCGTCATCCGCGGCTGCGTGCCGAAGAAGTTCATGGTCATGGCCTCCGAGGTCAGCCACGCGCTGGAGATCGCCGAGGGCTACGGCTGGTCTTTCGACAATGCGAAATTCGACTGGCCGACCTTCCTCGAGGCCAAGGATGTCGAGATCGCCCGACTGTCCGGCATCTACGCCGCCAACCTCGGCAAGGCCGGGGTCGACCTGGTCCACGGCCGCGCCGTCCTCAAGGACGCCCACACCGTCGAGATCGTCGGCAAGGACCAGACCATCACCGCCGAGAAGATCCTCATCGCCACCGGCGGCCGCCCGTGGAAGCCCGAGGACCTGCGGGGCATCGAGCACGCCATCACCTCGGAAGAGGCCTTCCACCTGCCCGAGCTGCCGAAGCGCATTCTCATCGCCGGCGGCGGTTACATCGCCGTGGAGTTCGCCGGCATCTTCGCCGGCCTGGGGGTGGAGACCACCCTGATCTACCGCGGGCCCAACATCCTGCGCGGCTTCGATGACGACGTCCGCGCCCACCTCGCCGGCGAGATCGAGAAGCGGGGGATCAAGGTCATCCTCGGCTGCCAGCACACGGCCCTGGAGAAGACCGACACC
Source organism: Pseudomonadota bacterium (assembly GCA_023416055.1). Lineage (GTDB taxonomy): Bacteria > Pseudomonadota > Alphaproteobacteria > Caulobacterales > Caulobacteraceae > Brevundimonas. Next base: position 2,799 of record JAEZIH010000205.1, read on the forward strand.
GGCATCGTCAA
>JAEZIH010000221.1 GCA_023416055.1 Pseudomonadota bacterium
TCGTTGGGACGGCCCTGGCGGACCAGGTCGATCATGTTCTTGGCGTTGCGGAGGCTGGCCAGATCGGGCGTCGCCACGACCACCACCTCGTCGGCGGCGATCAGGGTGCGGCGCATCCAGCCCGACCAGAGGTGCGGCAGGTCCAGCACGACGAACGGCGCGGTCGAGCGGATCTGGGTCGTGACCTCCTCGAAGGCCTCCGGCGAGATGTCCCAGTCGGCGTCGAGGGTGGCGGGCGCGGCGAACAGGCTCAGCTTGTCGGTGCAGCGGACCATCATCCGGTCCAGCAGCACCGGATCGAGGCGGTCGGGCTGGCTAAGGGCGTCGGCGACGCCGTTCAGCGGGTCCTGGTTGAAGTCGAGCCCGGCGGTGCCGAACGGCAGGTCATAGTCGACGATGACGGTATTCGCCCCGATCCGCTCGCTCATCGCGTAGGCGGTGTTGTGGGCCACCGAGCTGGCCCCGGCGCCGCCGCGGGCGCCGACAAAGGCGATCGAGCGGCCGACGAAGGGCTGGGCCGGGTCGGCGAACAGGCCCCCGATGGCGGCGATCAGCTGCAGCGGCTGCAGCGGGGCCACGAGGTATTCGCTGACGCCGCGGCGCATCAGCTCGCGGAACAGGAGGATGTCGTTCGTCGCCCCGATGACGATGACCTTGGTGCCGGCGTCGCAGACCTCGGCCAGCTGGTCGACTTCCCACAGCAGGGTCTGGGGGTCCTTCAGGCACTCGACGATGATCAGCGGCGGGGTCGGCTCATGCTGGTAGGCCTCGACCGCCGCAGCCACGCCGCCGACCCGGATCTGGGTGGTGGCGCGCGAGAGACGGCGATCCTGCCCCGCGCGTTCGGCGGCGGCCAGGGTGTCCTGGCGCTCGGCGAAGACGTGGATAGCGATGCGCGGCACCGAGACCTCGGCCGTGACCGCGCCCAGCATTGGAGGCGAGAAGGCTGCGGAGGCGCCGGCGACCAGTTCGCCCACCGGATTGAAGCCGCTCACGGCCGGGACCTGGCTCTCCACCGGTTCGGGTCGCAGGGGCGCGGGGGCCGCGGCCTGGGTCGGCGGGGTGAACTGCAGGGGCGCGCGGACGTCTTCCGGCGGCGTCGCCTGACCGGGGCCGGCGGCGTAGCCCATGTCGAGGTCGAACTCGTCCTCGAACTCTTCGACGGGGCGGGGGAAGGCGTTGCTCATGGTCAACCTATTCCACGGCCCGGGCGATGCGGCCCTCGACCAGCGGCTCCTGCGGGGCCGAGGTGGCTTCACCCCTGCGGTAGTTGTCGAAGACGACCGCGGCCCGGCCGGAGTCGGCGGGGCTGGTCGGGCGATGGCCGACGATGTCGCGCGGATCGGCGATCTGGGCTGCGAGATTGGCGTTGATGGCGCAGCCCAGCCCCGGCGAGGCCTCGTTGGAGAAGCGGTTGTCCATGGCCCGCGGCTCGGCGGCGCAGTTGGGGATCACGGCCCGGACCGTCTCGAAGCCGGCCAGCACCGGGGCGCGGGAATCCGGCGCCGGATAGGAGGCCACGACGATGCGGTCGGCCGGCACGCCGGCCGCCTGGAGCGCAGAGCGGACAGCCCAGGTCTGGCGGGAGGCGGCGGGGTCGTCCCCGGAAGGCCCCTCGATCCGCACGGCGCCGACGCCGGTGGCCATGTAGCGGTGCACCAGATCGCCGATGGCGGCCTGCTGGTTGGCCGAAAGGCCATCCTCGTGGACAGCCAGGGCGATGCGGTCGAGGCCCGGCTCGACGCGCAGGGCGTAGCGGGACAGTGGCGTCAGCTGCGGGCCGGTCGCGCCGCCGGTGGAGCCGCAGGCGGCGAGGAGGGAGGTCGCGGCGACGGCGAGGAGCAGGGCGCGCATCATCGGGGTCCTCATTCGATCACATAGCCCACGGGCCCGGTCCAGGCCGGTTCGGCCGTGTCGAGGGCGGCGTTGCGGCGGCCGTAGTGCTGGTTCAGCTGTCCGAACAGGATGGTCTGGGCGTCGTTGGCGATGCGCAGGCCGTCGGCCGGGGTCTGCATCCGGCCAGGCGAGGTCGGCGAGACGATGTAGGCCTCGACGATGATGACCAGCTCGGTCTCGCCGGAGAGGTAGTCACGCGAGCGGAACAGGGCCCCGAGCACGGGCAGGTCGCCGAGCGCCGGCAGCTGGTCGATGTTCTGGCGGGTGTCCTCGCGCAGCAGGCCGGCGATCATCAGGGAGCCGCCCGAGGGCAGTTCGACGGTGTTGGAAGCGCGCCGCACGCTGAGCCCCGGAATGACCAGCGAGGATCCGGTCGTGCCGCCCAGGGTGAAGGCGCCGAGCGAGGTCAGCTCGGACACTTCGGTCGACAGCTGCAGCGAGATGCGGCCGGGCGAGAGCACGATCGGGCGAACCGCCAGACGCACGCCGTAGGGCTTGAACTCGATCGTCACCTTGGTGCTGGAGCCGTCGACCTCCTGGCCGACCGGCACCGGGAATTCGCCGCCGGCGAGGAACTCGGCGCCCTCCCCGTTGGCCGTGGTGATGTTCGGTTCGGCCAGGATGCGCACCAGTCCGGCGCGCTCGAAGGCGCGCAGCGAGGTGTTCAGGCTGCTGCCGTCGCCGGCCGAGTCCCGGTAGTTGAGGGAGCCGCCGCCCAACTGGCTGCCCGAGACGGCGAAGGTGGCGGCCTGGGTCAGGGTCAGGCCGTCGCCGACGCTGGCCAGCACGGCGGTGGCGTCGAGGCCGAGCTGCTTCACCGCGGTGCGCTGGACCTCGACGATGCGGGCGCGGACGGTGATCTGGTCGGACCCTTCGATGGTCATCATGTTGATGACCTTGTCGGGCGAGGAGACGAAGGCGCGGGCGACCTGGCTGGCACGGTCGGCCTCGCCGGGGCTGAACACAGTGCCGGTCAGGATGACGCTGTCATTGACCGCTTCGGCGTGGACGTTCGAGCCCGGCATGACCCGGCTGAGGGTGTCCTGCAGGGCCGAGACCCCGGCGTCGACGCGAATGCGCAGAGACAGGATCGTGCGCCCGGCGTTGTCGAGCACGACGGCGTCGGTTTCGCCGGGGGCGAGACCGATGATGGTAATGCGCCGCGGCGAGTGCAGCATCGCCTCGGCCACGACCGGGTTGGGCACGATCACGTCGCGCGCGTCGGCCGGCAGGTCCACCGCCATGGAGGAGCCGCGCGGCAGGCTGATCAGCTGGGACTGGGAGCCCATGGACACCGCGGCGCGGGTCTGGGCGTCGGCCGGGCTGGCGGGCGGCAGGGCGACCACCAGGACGCCGGCGAGGGCGACGCCGGCGAGACGGATCAGCGGACGCTTCATTGCACCACCACCACTTCGGGCGCGCCGCCGCGATAGACGCGGACTGCGGAGGTTTGACGGGGGCCGCCGGACGCCACGCGGCCGGACGGGCCGGCGGTGTCGGCGTAGGAGCGCAGGATCAGGCTGAGTTCGCCTTCGGACTTGGCGAGGGCCAGGGCCTCGGCGTCGCGCGGGCCGACCTCGAGGGTGGCGGTCGCGCCGATGACGGTCTGTTCGTCGTCGCCGGCCCGGGTCGACTGGTCGATGGCGAGGACCTTGATGTTCTGCATCACGGTCGAGGAGGTGAATTTGGAACGGTCGCTCTCGGAGGCCCCGAGGTTGCCGAGGTTGGTCTCGCGGGTCAGCACCACGTCGACGCGGTCGCCGGGAAGGATGAAGCCGCCGGCCGCGGTCTCCACCGTGACGCGGATGGCCATGGCGCGCATGCCGGGCTCAAGGTAGGCGGCCATGTAGCCGCTCTCTCCGGCGCGGACGATCTTGCGCATGATGATCGGCTCGCCGGCGAAGATCTGTTCGCGCACCACCGAGCCGACGTAGTCGGCCTTGGCGCCGCCGGTGACGATGTTGTTGGCGGCGCGGGTGACAGAGGCCACCGCCCCCTCCGGCCGAGCCTCCGTCGCGGCTTCCGCGCCGGGGAGCGGCGTGGAGCCGTCAGTGATATAGGCGGCATTCACCTGGTCGAGCGGCCAGTCCTTCCACTCCAGGTCGGCGTCGTCGAGGCGGCGGCCGGGTTGCAGGTCCCTGGCGGCGACCAGCACCTTGGCCATCGGCGGGGCCGGCGCGGCGGTCGCAACGGCCGCAGGCTCCCTGGAGGGCGATCCCATGGCGCGCACGACCAGGGCCAGCCCGATGGCGGCCACGGCGGCGACGCAGATCACGATGATTCGGGCAGGCTGCATCGACTGTCTCCGGCAAGGCCGGCCGGACCCGCGCATCGGTCCTCTGGCCCCCTGCCGTTAACGAACATGGAGGCAGGGGGTTAACGGGGGCCTAAGTGCCGTCAGGCGGCGAGGAAGGCGGCCATCAGCGGCGAGGCCGGCCAGGCCACGAGGGCCCCGATGGCGATGGCCACGCCGTAGGGAATGTGGCCCTTGGGCTCCATCAGCTGGACGAACCAGCCCGGCCCCGCTCCGACCCAGGGCCGCAGCCAGACCCGCCCGAGCAGGAGGGCCAGTGAGAAGACCCCGCCCACCACGGCCGTGGCGAGGACGAAGACGCCGGAGGCGGACAGGCCCAGCCACAGGCAGGCGGCGGCCATCAGCTTGACGTCGCCCCCGCCCAGCAGGTTCAGCGCGAACAGCCCCATGCCGATCAGCAGGGCGGCGAGGCCGACGGCGAGGTGCAGGCCGATCTCGGACACGGTCAGGCCAAGGAGCAGGGCCGCGGGGAAGAAGGCCAGGATCAGCAGCCCCGAGATCCAGTTGGGGATCTTCATCGAGGTGAGATCCTTCAGACCGCCCACGATGACGAGGGCGGGCAGGATGACGAGGAGGGCGAGCTGCAGGGCTTCCATGCCGGCAGGATGCACGGCGAGATTTAAGGCGGCGTTGCCGGGCGCAAAAGCAAAGGGCCGGAGCGTTTCCGCTCCGGCCCTCGCCGTTTCAAGACGCTTGCGACGCTTAGGTGGCGCCGATGGCGGTCGCGACCTTGTTGAACTGGGTCGAGATGTTGGAGCCCAGGGCGGTCACGGCGGCGATTATCACGACGGCGATGAGGGCGGCGATCAGACCATATTCGATGGCCGTGGCGCCCGACTCATCGGACATGAACTTCGAAATGAACTTCTTCATGGTCTTGGTTCCCTTGCAGACGAGGAAGCGAGCTACTGAACGCGGGGGGGAGCCGGTAGCCCGCTTGACCCCCAAAACGCATGACCGTTATGGGCCAGATCGGTTAAGGGCAGGTCGCCGGTCGTGGTTACCGCGAGATTTACTGAAATCCGGCCCTTTTTAATGCTTTGCCGGGCCCTCCCGCCAAGCTCCCGGGCCCGCCGCAACTGGTGTTCAGGCGGTCGTTTCAAACTTTGTTGAGGTTTCGCGGGCAGGTTCGCCGTCACGCTCACGCGCGCGCTCGCTCTATGGACACGTCGCCATGACCCGCACCCACCGACTGCTTTCCGCCCTCTGGGCCGCCGTGCTGCTGGCCGGCCCGGGGCTCGCCATCGCCCAGAACGCCCGCCTCAGCGTCGAGATCGACCAGGCCCGCCGCGTTCAGCTGAGCGGTCCGGCCGGATCGGTCATCGTCGGCAATCCGGAGATCGCGGACGTCACGGTGGTGGACGCCAACACCCTGTACATCACCGGCAAGGGCTACGGGGTGACCGAGGTGGTCGCCGTCGATCCGATCGGCCGCACCGTCTACCAGAGCCAGGTGGTGGTCACCGCCGGGGACGGCGCCGGACGGGTGCGCGTGTGGCGCGGCGCCCAGGCCACGGAAATGGCCTGCGCCTCGTCCTGCTCGCCTTCGGTGCGCGGCACCAGCGGTCCGGCCGCCGACAGGTAGGCCGGCATGATCCGCCGCAGACGTCCCGGGAGCTTCCGGGGCCGCCCTCTGCGCGGCCTGTGGCGCAACCGTGAAGGTTCGGCCGCGGTCGAGTTCGGCCTCGTCGCCCTGCCCTTCTGCGTCATGGTCTTCGCCATCCTGGAAGTGGCGCTGATCTTCACCCTGGACTCGCTGCTCGAGAACGCGGCCATCTCCACCGGCCGGCTGGTCCGCACCGGCCAGGCCAGCGCCCAGGGCATGACAGCGGCCGAATTCAAGAAACAGCTGTGCAACCGGATGAGCGTCTTCTCGGGCGATTGCGAGACGCGCGCCACCGTCGATGTGCGGGTCATTCCGCAGTTCAACACCACGCCGCCCGATCCGCTGGCGGGCGAGGGCTTCGATCCCGGCGCCCTGACCTATTCGAACGGCAACCCCGGCGACCTGGTGCTGGTGCGGGTGTGGTACCGCCATCCGCTGCTGACCACCTTCCTGTCGCAGAGCCTGTCGCACGTGGGGCCGCGGACGGCCATGCTGACCGCCACCACGGCGTTCCGCAACGAGCCGGCGGGAGGGGGGACTCCCCTGCCCACGTCATGAGCGGGCTCGGGCTGATCCGTCGCTGGGCCGGGGACGAGCGCGGGGTCTCGGCGATCGAGTTCGCCATGCTCGCGCCGGTGCTGATCGTCTTCTACATGGGCATGACCGAGTTCTGTCAGGGTTTCATGGCCCAGAAGCGGATGGGCCACGTCTCGGCCACGGTCGCGGACCTGATCGCCCAGGAGGAGACGGTCAACAAGGCCACGATAGACGACGTCTTCGCCATCGGCGGGCTGATCATGAAGCCCTTCCCCACCTCCACCCTGCACCAGCGGGTGTCGAGCGTGACCCGCACCGGGGGCCAGAACCGGGTGGACTGGAGCCGCGGGGACGGGATGGAGGCGCGGGCCGCGGGTTCAACCGTGACCCTGCCCACGGACCTGATCGGCGAGGGCGAGAGCGTGGTGATGTCCGAGGTCACCTATGACTATGACTCGGCGGCGGATTACCTGATGCCGGGCCTGACGCGGTTCGCGCACAGCTATTATTTGCGCCCGCGGACGGTGGACAAGACCCGCTGCACGGACTGCTAGGGGCCGGTCAGGGCCTCGCGAAGGGCGCGGATCTTGGCCTCGGTCTCGGCCAGCTCCGAAGCCGGATCGCTGTCAGCCACGATGCCGGCGCCGGCCAGGGTGCGGAAGCGCCAGACCCCGCCGCTGCGTTCGAACGAGGCGGTGCGGATCAGCACCGAGGCGGTGAGGCCGCCGTCGTCGTCGATATGGAACAGGCTGCCGCACCAGGGCCCCCGCGGCGGCTCGTGGGCGGCGATGACCTTCATCGCCTGGTGCTTGGGCGCCCCGGTGATCGAGCCGGGCGGAAAGGTCGCCTGCAGCAGGTCGACGGGGCCGGCGCCCTCCAGCGCCGTGGCCGAGACGGTCGAGACCAGATGGTGCACGGTCGGTTGGCTCTCGATCTCGAACAGGCGGTCCACGGCGACCGTGCCCGGAGCGGCGGCGCGGGACAGGTCGTTGCGCATCAGATCCACGATCATCAGGTTCTCGGCCCGGTCCTTGGCGCTGGCCCGGAGCTCGGCGGCGAGGGCCTGGTCACGGGCGGGATCGGGATGGCGCGGCCGGGTGCCCTTGATCGGCCGGGTCTCGATGCGGCGCGAGGCGGGGTCGAAGGTCAGGAACAGCTCGGGCGAGTTGGAGACGAGGGCGCGATCGCCGAGCCGCCAGAAGGCGCCATAGGCGGAGGCCCGGCCGGCGAGGCGAAGCAGGACGTCGAAGGGATCGGCGCCGGCGTGCAGTTCGCCGCCCCAGGCGCGGGCGATGTTGGCCTGGAACAGTTCGCCGGCGGCGATGCGGTCCACCACGTCGGCCACGGCGGCGAGGTAGGCCTCCGGCGGGGCCTCGGGTTCGAGCGCGGCGGCGGGCGGCGGAGGCGAAGCCGGGTCGGGGGCGTCGGCCAGCCATGCTTCGGCCCTGTCGGCGGCGCGGTCGGCCGAGGCGGGGTCCGGGCCGCGGCCTGTGACCGTTACGGTGCGCGCATGGTGGTCGAAGGTCAGGGTGGCCGGGTAGCGGGCCAGCATCAGGTCCGGCCAGACCGTGGGCCGGGGGCCGGTGGCGGGGCGGGCGCCGGCGTCGTAGGCCATCAGGCCGACCACGCCGCGGGACAGGCCGGGGTCGCGCAGCAGGTCGAGGCCGCCCTCGCCGCCGGTCCAGTCGGGGTCGGCGGCGACGATGGAGCGGCGGCCCAGCGGCCCGCCGTCCGAGAGCAGGGCCAGGGCCCCGTCCCGGTCGCGCAGGCCGGCGGCGACGGCGAGCGGGTCGCGCCACGGACGGGGACGGCGCTCGACGGCGGGAAGCGGCTGGATCACGCCGCGTGTCTAGCCGAGTCCGCCGCCGCTTCCCATCACCCCGCTCAGCCGCCGCGCGCCTGGCCGACGAGGCCCTGCATGGCGTCGAGATAGGCGAGGAAGGCCTTCCGCCCCGCAGGGGTCATGCTGGCCTCGGTCAGGGGCTTGCGCCCCTCGAACCGCTTGCTGACGGCGACGAAGCCGGCGTCCTCGAGCTTGCGCAGATGGACCGAAAGATTGCCGTCCGTGGTCTGCAGTCGCGCCTTCAGGCTGTTGAAGTCGGCGCTCTCCACCCCCGAGAGGACGGCCATGATGCCGAGGCGGACACGGCCATGGATGACCTCGTCGAGGCGGTTGATGTCGAAATCGTCCGCCACGCTCAGCCCCTCGCCGCCCGCATCAGCAGCCAGTTCGGCAGCGCCATCAACAGGAACAGGGCGGCGGCGTAGGCGAGGTACTGCTCGTCCATGCCGGTCAGGGCGGCGAGCAGGGGCGCGGCCGCGAAGGAGGCGAGCGCCAGCGTCCACATCATCCTGGAGCGCTTCATCGCGGCGCTGACCGCCCAGCCGCTGGCGTAAAAGACCATGACCATGGACGGCACGAGGGCGAAGCCGACCATGATCGCCTCTTCACCCAGGCGCCATCCGAGCACCATGACTGAAACGCTCAGGGCGAAGATGCCCCAGCCCACCGCGGCCCAGGCGGTGCCGGAGGCCCGGTTGGCCGAGGTGACGACGAGCTCGGTCCGCTTCAGATGGCGGAGCACGGCGATCAGGACGATGAAGAAGAGCGCGGTGGCGCCGAGCCAGACCCAGGTGATGAAGGAATAGTCCAGGGGGAGGACACGGCTGACGATGGCCCAATGGGCGACGCTGGCGGCGCCGTAGAGCAGGCCGGCGGCGAAGCCGATCGAGGCGCCCTGCAGCGGGGCCTGGCCGCCCTCCTCCGCGAGACGGCGCATCCAGGCGATGTCGGCGGCGGGGTCTTCGACTTTCTCGGTCATCATCGGCGGACATCCTTGGTTCGGGCGGCCTGGCGGCCGCCGGGGTTTGATCCTGATCCAAATATGCGCCAAGCACTTTACATTGTAAAGTACCGAATGGAACTGCAGCCTTCAGCGCCTCTTCCGGGCGGAGCGGTTGGGGAGGGTGCGGGACAGCCGGGCTCGCCCGGTTGCAGTGAGTGTACCGTTTCGACGAGACGAACTGTCCCGCGCGGTCGTTGGACGCTCGCCCCGCCGGCTGGCGGCC
>JAEZIH010000265.1 GCA_023416055.1 Pseudomonadota bacterium
GCGGACAGCACGGCGCGCTCGTAGTCGAGGCCGGACATCAGCACCGCCGCGCCGCGGCCCTCGCCGCCCATGATGTTCTCCTCCGGGACCTCGCAGTCCTCGAACACCAGTTCGGCGGTGTCCGAACCGCGCATGCCCATCTTGTCCAGCTTCTTCGAGACGCTGAACCCCTTCATGCCCTTCTCGATCAGGAAGGCGGTGACCCCGCCGGTGCCCTCGCCGGTGCGGGCGTAGACCACCAGGGTGTCGGCGTGCGGGGCGTTGGTGATCCAGAATTTGGTCCCGTTCAGGACGTAGCGGTCGCCCTTCTTCTCGGCGCGGGTGCGCATCGACATGACGTCAGAGCCCGACCCGGCCTCGGACATGGCCAGCGAGCCGACGTGCTCGCCCGAGATCAGCTTCGGCAGATAGCGGCGCTTCTGCTCCTCGGTCCCCCAGCGGCGGATCTGGTTGACGCACAGGTTGGAGTGGGCGCCGTAGCTGAGACCGATCGAGGCCGAGGCGCGCGACACTTCCTCCATCGCCACCACGTGCTCGAGGTAGCCGAGGCCGAGGCCGCCGTACGCCTCCTCCACGGTGATTCCGTGCAGGCCCAGCTCGCCCATCTCGGGCCACAGCTCGCGCTTGAACTCGTTCTTCTCGTCGATCTCGGCGGCCAGGGGGGCCAGCCGATCGGCGGCCCAGCGGGCGGTGGTTTCGCGGATCATGTCGGCGGTGTCGCCGAGGTCGAATTCCATCGACTGGGGGGCGTTGGGAATGCTCATGCCGGCGGGGTAGCACCGCGCCGCAGCGCTGCAAAGTCAGTCGCGGCGTCCTCCCTGGACGAACAGTTTCCACGAGGCGACGCTGACGCAGACCACGCCGATCAGCGCCAGCACCCAGCCGATCACCGTATAGTCGTTGAACGGGGAGCGGTCGGTCATGGCCAGACGGAAGGCCGCGGCCGAGAAGGCGCAGGCGGCGAGACCGGTCAGCCCCATGATCGCGTAGGCCCCCTTCACGCTCCAGTCGAAGCGCCGCGACGAAGGCTCGGGCTCGGTCTCGTGCCGCATGACCGGACCGGCGGGTTCGTCGTCGAAGAGCGCGTCGCCCTCGTCCTGGACCGCGAAGTCGATGCGCTGCTCGGGCTCCCATACGGGCCGTGCGGGTTCGACGAAATCCGCCTCGCTAGGCGGGGTCAGCACCAACGGCTCGTCCAGCGGCGGGAAGGGCGAGGCGCCGGGCGCCGGCGGCACCAGCGGCGCGACCGGTTCGAGCGGCGGGCGCTCGAGCGGCGGGAAGGGCTCGGGAGCTGGTTCCGGCGGGACCGGGCCCAGGGCCTGCGGCTCCTGTGCGCTCTCCGGCTCCGCGACAGGCTCGGCGGAGGGGACGGTGGGCGCAGGTTCCGGCTCAGGCATCGGCTCAGGTCCGGCGTCGGGAGCCGGTTCGGCCGCCGCGGTCGGTGCGCTCGGGACAGGCGCCGGGAAGCCGGGCAGCGGGCCGATCATCGGCGAGGCATAGGCGGAGTAGCGCTGCAGATGGATCGTGGTGACGGGCGTCGAGACCCGCAGCGGAACCGGCTCTGGCGAAGGCTCCGGTTGAGGCTCCGGCGCGGGCGTCGGGGCAGGGGCCTCGCCCAGCAGGGCGGCCACGGCCGCCGCGCGGGCGTCGGGCGGCGTCTCGACGGGCGGAGCATCTGCCTCCTGCGCCGCGCTCTCCTCGACCGGCGGCGGGGGCAGGGGAGCGGCCAGAAGGTCGGCCAGATGGACGGGGGCGTCGGGATCGGCCACGAACAGGGCCCGCTCGGCCGCGCGGCGGCGCAGGCGGGTGTCGGGCGGCGTCTCCTCGGGCCAGTTGATGAGGGCGTCCGCAGCCTCGCCGGGGCGGCCGGCGTTCAGGCGCTGGAGCACGTCGGAGGCGAGGAAGCGCTCGACCCCGACCGAGATCGCAAAGCTGGCCAGGGCGTCGAACTGATGCTGGTTCAGCGGGGTCGAGACCTGGTCGTTGAGGGCCTTGACCACGGGCAGCAGGTCGTACTGGAGCAGCAGCTCGGCGTCGGCCTCGGTCACCGTCAGGCCGTCCCGCGCCGAGGCGGTATGCCCGTAGCCGATCACCCAGCGGCCGTCCTCGGCCCGCACCGCGCGCGGGTGGAAGCCCTCAAAGCTCTTGATGAGGACGACTCCCTCGCGGGAGACCTTCAGACGTCGGCTGGTCGCGTCGGACACCGGATTGACCCAAATCGAGACGGAAGCGCTCGCTTGACGGGAGAACCAGCAAGCGCCGCGCCGTTTCAGGCGATCAGAGCAGCACGATCGTGGCCAGACCGAGGAAGATGAGGAAGCCGAAGAAGTCGGTCGTCGCCGTCACGAACACCGCCGAGGACACGGCCGGGTCGAATTTGAGCCGCGACAGGGTCAGGGGGGTCAGCACCCCGACGGTGGCGGCGACCATGAGGTTCAGCACCATGGCGGCGGCGATGACCCCGCCGATGCGCCAGTCCTGGGACCACAGGCCGGCGGCCACCCCGATCAGGGGCGCCAGCAGCAGGCCATTGGCCAGGCCGACGACCAGTTCGCGCCAGAAGGTGCGGGGGGCGTTCGAGCTGTTCAGTTCGCGGGTGGCGAGGGCGCGCACGGTGACGGTCAGGGCCTGGGTGCCGGCGTTGCCGCCGATGGCCGAAACGATCGGCATCAGCACGGCGAGGGCGATGACCGCCTCGATGGTGCTTTCGAACCAGCCGATGACGCTGGCCCCCAGCACGGCGGTGGCGAGGTTGATGGCCAGCCACGGCACGCGGCCGCGCACGATCTCCGGCACCGAAGAGCCGCGATCCTCGTCCGAGACGCCGGCGAGACGCAGGATGTCCTCGCGGTTCTCCTCCTGCAGCACGTTGACGATGTCGTCGACGGTGATCTGGCCCACCAGACGTCCGGCCGCGTCGGTGACCGGGGCCGAGATCAGGTGGTATTTCTCGAAGATGTAGGCGACCTCTTCCTGGTCCTGTTCGACGGTGATCTCGTTGACCGGATCCATGATCTCGGTCAGCGGCGTCGGGCGCGGCGCGCGCAGCAGGCGGCTGATGGCCACGCCGCCGACCGGCTTGTTCAGCGGATCGACGACATAGATGTCGAAGAACAGCTCGGGCAGCTCCTCGCCCTGCTTGCGGATGTGGTCGATGGTGTCGCCGACGTTCCAGAACTGCGGCGCGGCCATCACCTCGCGCTGCATCAGACGTCCGGCGGAATCCTCGGCGTAGCCCAGCGAGCTCTCGATGGCGGCCCGGTCGACCTCGGGCATGGCGGCCAGCACACGTTCGCGCTGATCGTCCTCGAGGTCCTCGACCACCGCGGCGGCGTCGTCGGAGTCCAGCTCCTGAAGGGCCTCGGCCAGGGTCAGGTGGGGGACGCGCTCCAGCACCTCCTCGCGGATGCCGTCGTCCAGTTCGGGCAGGGTGTCAGCCAGCAGGTCCGGCGGCAGCCAGACGGTGACCACTGCGCGGTGCTCGGCGGTCAGGAAGCCCATCAGGTCGGCCACGTCGGCCGGGTGCAGGTCTTCCAGCAGGGAGCGCAGCTTGAGGCCGTCGCCGTCATCGGCGGCGTCGACGACCTTTTCCACGAAGCCGGGTGTCAGGACGTAGTCCTCGTCGAGGGCGACGTGTTCGATCTCGTCCTCGGGAGCAGGGGGCAGGGGGGCTTCCGCGGTGTTGCTCACGCCTGGCCTCCCCTGTTTTCAGATCAGCTTTCCGCCGATGTTTCGCCCTGTCAAATCGATGGTGCGGTCGAGAAGACTCGAACTTCCACTCCGGTTAGGGAACAGCGACCTCAACGCTGCGCGTCTACCAATTCCGCCACGACCGCTCGCATCGGAGGGGGGCAGATAGCGGAGGACGCAGGCGGGCGCAAGGCGAAGTCAGGAACTGCGTTCAACGGGGCACGTTTTCCTTGCTGACGGGGCGGCAGGACCAGAAGGACTGCTTTGATGAAGATGCTGATTCCAGCCGTCGGCGCCCTGACGCTGGCGCTCGCTCTTCCGCAACCGGTCGAGGCCCAGGCGCGGGGGCCGGATCACGGCAAGAG
>JAEZIH010000285.1 GCA_023416055.1 Pseudomonadota bacterium
CTGACCATCGCCTCCTCAAGGCTGCGCCCTTCAGGAGCCGCCTGAAAGACAGACGTGGCCCGATACGAGCCCAAGACCGCCGAACCCCGCCAGCAGGCCCGCTGGGCGGCCGCTGACGCCTTCCGCATGCCCGTCGAGGGCACGGGCCGTCCGAAATACTATGTGCTGGAGATGTTTCCCTATCCCTCGGGGAACATCCACATGGGCCACGCCCGGAACTACGTGATGGGCGACGTGGTGGCGCGCTCGAAGCGAGCCCAGGGCTTCGACGTCCTGCACCCGATGGGCTGGGACGCCTTCGGCCTGCCAGCCGAGAACGCGGCCATCGAGCGCGGCGTCCACCCCGGCGACTGGACCTGGTCCAACATCGCCGCCATGCGCGACCAGCTGAAGCTGCTGGGCCTGTCGCTGGACTGGAGCCGCGAGTTCGCCACCTGCGACCCGGCCTACTACGGCAAGCAGCAGGCGTGGTTCCTCGAGCTGTTCAGGCGCGGCCTGGTCTACCGCAAGGACTCGGTGGTCAATTGGGACCCGGTCGACAACACCGTGCTGGCCAACGAGCAGGTCGTCGACGGCCGCGGCTGGCGGTCGGGCGCGGTGGTCGAAAAGCGCAAGCTGAACCAGTGGTTCCTGCGCATCACCGACTACGCCGACGACCTGATCGAGGGGCTGAAGGAACTGGAGGGCCGCTGGCCCGACAAGGTCCGGCTGATGCAGGAGAACTGGATCGGCCGCTCCAAGGGGCTGCAGATGACCTGGGCCTGGGCCGGAGAAGCGCCCGCCGCTGCGCCTGCCGGGCTGGAGATCTACACCACCCGCCCCGACACCCTGTTCGGGGCCAGCTTCATGGGCCTCGCTCCCGACCACGCCGTGTCCAGGGCGCTGGCCGAGGCTGACCCTAAGGTCGCCGCCTTCGTCGCCGAGTGCCGCAAGGGCGGGGCCAGCCAGGCCGACATCGAGCAGGCTGAGAAGATCGGCTGGGACACCGGGCTGAAGGTCCGCCACCCGTTCACCGGCGCCGAGGTGCCGGTGTGGATCGCCAACTTCATCCTGTCGGATTACGGCACCGGCGCCATCTTCGGCTGCCCGGCCCACGACCAGCGCGACTTCGAATTCGCCAGCAAGTACGGCCTGCCGATCCTGCCGGTGGTGAAGCCCGAGGGCGCGGGCGACGACTTCGCCGTCACCGACGAGGCCTATACCGGGCCTGGCGTCATCTTCCGCTCGGACTTCCTGGACGGCCTCGACATCGAGGCGGCCAAGGCCGAGGCCGTCCGGCGCATCGAGGCGGCAGGTCAGGGCCAGGGCGCGACCATCTACCGCCTGCGCGACTGGGGCGTCAGCCGCCAGCGCTATTGGGGCTGCCCGATTCCGATCATCCACTGCCCGTCGTGCGGTGCGGTGCCGGCCGACCAGCTGCCGGTGGAGCTGCCCAAGGACGTGACCTTCGACACGCCCGGCAATCCGCTGGACCGCCACCCGACCTGGAAGCACGTCAAATGCCCCTCGTGTCACGGTGATGCGACACGGGAGACGGACACGCTCGACACCTTCGTCGACTCGAGCTGGTACTTCGCCCGCTTCGCCGACCCTAACGCGGACGAGCCGATCTCGAAGGCGGCAGCCGACCGTTGGTTGCCGGTTGATCAGTACATCGGCGGCGTCGAGCACGCCGTCCTGCACCTGCTCTACGCCCGCTTCATCAGCCGGGCACTGTCCGACGGCGGCCTGATGAGCGTGAAGGAGCCGTTCGCCGGCCTGTTCACCCAGGGCATGGTGGTGCACGAGACCTATTTCGACGGGACCGACGAGGTCGGCCGTCCGAACTGGGTCGAGCCCGCCGACGTGCGCATCGAGACCGTTGACGGCAAGCGCGTCGCGACCCGCCTCTCGACCGGCGCCGCGCTGTCGATCGGCGATGTCGAGAAGATGTCGAAGTCGAAGAAGAACGTGGTCGCGCCGCAAGAGATCGTCGACGCTTACGGCGTGGACGCCGGCCGCCTTTTCGTCCTCTCCGACAGCCCGCCCGAGCGCGACGTGCAATGGACCACCGGCGGGGTGGAGGGCGCCTCGCGCTTCGTCCAGCGCGTCTGGGCCGAGGTCGACGGCTTCGACCCGTCAGTCCCGGGCGATGAGCAGGTCAACGCCTCGCTGGTGCGGGAGACCCACAAGGCCATCAAGGCGGTGTCCGAAGGCATCGACCATTTCCGCTTCAACTCGGCCATCGCCAAGCTCTACGCCTTCCTCGCCACCATCCGCGAGCACGGCGCGGCCGGCGGCGCGGCCAGGCGGGAGGCGCTCTCCGCCTTGCTGCGCCTCGTCGCCCCCTTCACCCCGCACATCGCGGAGGAAGGCTGGACGCGGCTTGGGGAAGAGGGAATGATCCTCGACGCGCCCTGGCCGGTGTGGGACGCGGCCCTGGCGGCGGACGACGAGGTGGTCCTGCCCATCCAGGTCAACGGCAAGCGTCGCGGGGAGATCCGCGTCGCCCGCGGTCTGGAGCCGGCGGAAGTCGAGAAGATCGTTCTCGCCGACGCCGAGGTGCAGGCGCGACTGGAGGGCCAGACGGTGAGGAAGGTCGTGGTTGTGAAGGATCGGATCGTCAATCTGGTGGTCGGCTGATGCGTCGGTCCGCCGGCCTTGTCGCGCTGATGGGACTCGCGCTTTCCGGCTGCGGCTTCACGCCCATGTACGGCGCCTCGAGCGCGGGCGGCGTCCTGTCCCGGATCGCCGTCACCACCCAGGATGACCGGCTCGGCTACCGGGTGCGTGAGCAACTCGAGGATGCGCTCGGCCGCGACGCCAGCCAGGCTCCGCTGTGGCGGCTGGAAACCCTTGTCGAGCAGTCGCGCCGCCCGCTCGGCCGGCGCATCGATGACACCGCGACGCGTTACGAACTGACCGTACGGGCCCGCTGGACGCTTGCTCCCGTGGACGGCGGCGCGCCCCTCAGCGGCCAGCAGACAGTGACCACCACCTATGCCGCCGCCGACCAGCCCTACGCCGCCATCGCGGCGCAGCAGGACGGCGAGGAACGCGCCGCGGCCGAACTCGCCCGGCAGATCCGCCTGGACCTGATGCAGGCCCTGTCGGACCAGCCGTGACCGCACGGCGATGATCCTCGCGAAGCGACCCGAGGTCGAACGTTTCCTCAAATCGCCCGACCCCGGCGTCCGGGCTGCTGTCATCCACGGCCGCGACCGCTCGGGCGTCGGCGAGCGCGCCGGCCAGCTGTGCCGGACGGTCACCCCTGACCTGAACGACCCGTTCAACGTCACCGTCCTGACCGAGAGCGACATCGACGGCGACGAGTCCAGGCTCGAGGACGCCCTGACGGCACTGTCGATGATCGGCGGACGCCGGCTGGTGCGGGTGCGCCTGTCCTCCGAGAAGGCCTCGGTCGACAAGCTGCTGGCGGCGGCGCTGAAGACCCACGCCGAGGGCGCGTACAATCCGGACGCCATGCTGGTCATCGAGGCCGGGGCTCTCGGCCGCGACTCCGCGTTGCGCAAGGCGGCTGAGGCCTCGAAGGCGGCGGTGGCCATCGCCTGCTACGAGGACGAGATCGGCGACGTGGCGCGGATGACGCGCGAGGCCCTCGCCGCCGACAAGGTCGGCCTGACCCAGGACGCCCTCGACCGCTTCGTCGCCCGCCTGCCGCGCGAGCGCGGCCTGATGCGGCAGGAGATCGAGCGGCTGATCCTCTACATCGGCCCTGGCAGCAGCCGGACCATCGACGTGGCCGAACTGGAGCAGCATCTGGGCGTCGAGCCCGACGCCTCGTTGCAGGACG
>JAEZIH010000289.1 GCA_023416055.1 Pseudomonadota bacterium
CGCGTCGGGTTCTTGCCGCGCGCGTACTCATAGCCCTTGTTCACGCCCGGGCTCTCCTGGGCGTAGGTCGAGGTGGCGTAGATCGGCGTCATCACCGCCCCGGTGGTCGGGTCAGGCCTCTGGCCGGCGTGGATGGCGCGGGTGGAGAAGCCCTGGCTGTTCTTCAGCGAACTCATCATCAATCCTCGGGCCGGCCGATGTTGCCGGCGTAGAAGGCCGCCGAGCGGGCGAAGATCTCTTCCCACTCGGGCGGCGTGAACAGGTGTCCGGCCCCCTCTATCACCTCCACGCGGACCGGCACGTCGTTTTCGCGCAGGAAATCGACCCAGGCGGCGGTGTTGCGCGGCAGTACGTGGGTGTCGTTCTCCGCCCGGATGACCAGCACCGGAATGCGCCGCCGCGGCACGCGCGGCCGGTAGACGTCCACTCCCCCGGCCAGTCCGATTGCCGCCGCCGCCCGGCTGTTGCCCAGCGCCCCGTCGACAGCAACGTAGGAACCCAGCGAATAGCCGAACATGGCCGTTCGGCGCCGGTCGACGCCCCGGTCGATGAACCAGTCGACGGCGTGCTCGCCGACATCGCGCCAGGCCTCCATCATGCGCTCCGGTCGCACGCCGTCATCGGGGAAGGCGTCGGTGTAGAGCGGCGTCAGCACCTCGTAGCCGTCGCCGGCGAAACGCATCGCCAGCTCGTGCCACGGTCCCGAGTTGCGGATACGCCCGCCCGAGCCGTGCATCATCACGATCGCCGCCCGTCGCCCCTCCCCCGCCGGGCGGTAGTGGATGGCGCGGATCGGCTTGCGATGACTTTCGAAGGTCAGGCCCTCGTAGGTCGCCGCGGACGGAGCCTCCTGCGCCCGCGCCGTGCCGGCCAGTCCGGCGGCGGCAGCCGCGGCGCCGGTCAGAAGCTCACGCCGGTCCATGCCGCGCCTCCAGGAAGGCCCGCGTCGCCGCGAAGGCCTCGCACCAGGTCGGCAGGTCGTACTGGTGGCCGTCGAAGGCCAGTTCACGCACCTCGACCTCGGCGCCTGCCCGCCGCAGCTCCTCGGCCAGCCTCAGGGTGCTGCGCACCGGCACGGCCTCGTCCCGGCGCGCGTGGAGCATCAGCACCTCGAGATCCGGCGCCGCCTGGTCGTCTTCCACCGAGCCTCCGCCGGCGACCAGAACGGCGTATGGCACGGCGCCGCCCTCCGACGTGGCCGCGTCGGCCGCCACCGCGGCGCCGCGGGAATAACCCCATAGCGCCACGCGTTCCCGGCTCAGCCCCGGCTCGGCGGCCAGCGCCTCGGCCGCGTCCAGCGCCGCCTGTCGCCACGCCCTCGCGGTCACTGTCCGACGCCGCGGGTCCGGCCTCGCGGCGTCGAAATAGGCCGGCAGGATGACGTGGTAGCCGCGCGAGGCCAGCTGGATGGCGTGGGCGTCGAACAGGATGGCGTTCATCTCGAACCCCGTCCCGCCGTGCAACAGCACGACCCCCTGCCCGTTGGCCTCCCCGCGGGGGGTGTAAAGGTGCGCGCGAATGCTGCGCCCGCGGCTGTCGAAGGTGATCGGCTCGCGCCAGGCCAGCACCGGAACGTCGTCCGCGCAGCCCGGCACGCCCACCTCCACCTGCGCCGCTGCGAGGCCGGACCAGGCCAGCCCCAGGGCGACAGCCAGCAGCGCGGCCCGTCTCATACTATCCCTGCCGGTTCAGGCTCAGGTGGTTGATCAGGTCGCTGCGCGTGATCAGCCCCACGAAGGACTCGCCGTCCAGCACGATCGCCACCCGGTCGCGATCGAACAGCGGGATCAGGGCGTCGAGGCTCTCGCCCACCTGCACCGTGTCCAGGTTGCGGGTCATGGCCGACGACACCGGCTTGGCGAAGCGCGCCTCGCGGGTGATCTCGTCGGTGTCCATGACGTGCACGATGTCGCTTTCGTCGAGGATGCCGACCAGCCGGCCATCCTCGATGACCGGCAGCTGCGACACGTCCGCCCCCTTCATCCGCTTGAAGGCGGTGTCCAGGGTGTCGCCCGGGCCGACCGAGACCACCTCGCCGTCCGCATATTTGCGGGTGATCAGGTCCGACAGGTCGCCGTGCAGCTCGCGCTCGGCCAGCCCCTGATCCGCCAGCCAGGCGTCGTTGTAGACCTTGGACAGGTATTTCGCTCCGGTGTCGCAGACGAAGGTCACGCAGGTCTTCGGCTCCGTCTGCTCCCGGCACCAGCGCAGCGCCGCGGCGATCAGAGTCCCCGACGACGACCCCGCCAGCACCCCCTCCTTCAGCAGCAGCTCGCGCACCGTGGCGATCGCTTCCGCGTCGGGAATCGAAATGGCCCGGTCGATCAGATCGATGTCCGCCGTGTCGGGCACGAAATTCTGCCCGATGCCCTCGACGGTGTAGCTGCCCTCCGGCCCCGGAACGCCCTCGTTGACGATCCCGGCCAGGGTCGAACCGACCGGATCGGCGAGAACGATCTCGGCGTCAGAGCCCTGCGACTTCAGGAAGCGGGCGATGCCGGTGATGGTCCCGCCCGAGCCGATGCCGGCCACCAGGGCGTCGACCTTGCCGCACAGCTGCTCCCAGATCTCCGGCCCGGTGGTGCGGAAGTGGGCCTCGGAGTTGGCGTCGTTGGCGAACTGGTTGACGTAGAAGCCCCCCGGGATCTGCTGCGCCAGCCGCTCGGCCATGTCGGTGTAGTAGTCCGGGTGACCGTGCGGCACGTCCGAACGCGTCAGGCGAACATCCGCGCCCATCGCACGGAGATGCTGGATCTTTTCCTTGGACATCTTGTCCGGGATGACCAACAGCACCTTGTACCCCTTGGCCTGCCCGACCAGCGTCAGCGCCAGGCCGGTGTTGCCCGCTGTCGCCTCGACGATGGTCCCGCCCGGTTTCAGGAAGCCCTCGCGCTCGGCCGCCTCGATCATCGACAGGGCGATGCGGTCCTTGATCGAGCCGCC
>JAEZIH010000005.1 GCA_023416055.1 Pseudomonadota bacterium
CCGGCGCGCCACTGGCGGTTCTGGCGGGCGATGACCTCGGGGCCGTCGGGCGTGGCGCTCCAGTAGCCGGCGATCGCGGCGTCGGCGTCGGGGTCGGTCTCCCACACGCCCAGCCTCAGCATGTGACGCACGTTGCGCGGCGCGGGGCGAAGCGGATTGGCGGCCTCGGCCACCACGCCGGCTGGCAGGCGGCGGGTCTCGACCGGGCGTGCGTCGATGGTCTGGAAGCCGAAGACGGCCCATTCCTGCACGGCGATGTCGACGATGCGGCGCCGCGCCCAGTGGGTCGGGCCGACGCGGCAGAGGGGCTGGACGACCCGCATGCGGCCGCGCTCGCCGGCCACCCGGTCGGACGGCGGGATGACGTCGAACGTCTCGCGCGGCAGACGCGGCGACTGGGCCGCCGCCGGGACGGCCAGGGCTGCGGCCAGCAGGCCGATCAGAGCGGCGCGCACGCCTGCTCCAGCCAGGCCTTCGCCTCGCCGTCCAGCAGCGGCCCGACCTTGGAGAGGGTCTCGGCGTGATAGGCGTCGACGTAGGCCCGCTCGTCGGCGGTCAGCAGGGCGACGTCGATCAGCTTACGGTCCAGGGGGGCGAAGGTCAGTTGTTCAAAGCCGTGCATGGGGCGTTCACCGCCCGGGATGGACGCCGGCGGGGTGACCACCTGCAGGGTCTCGATGCGGATGCCCCAGTGCCCCTCACGGTAGTAGCCCGGCTCGTTGGACAGGATCATGCCGGTCAGCAGCGGCTGGCTGTTGACCATCTTGGCGATGCGCTGCGGCCCCTCGTGGACGCCGAGGTAGGAGCCGACGCCGTGGCCGGTGCCGTGGTCGTAGTCGAAGCCCTGCATCCACAGCGGCAGGCGCGCGAGGGCGTCGAGCTGGTGGCCGGTGGTCCCTTCCGGGAAGCGCACCGTGGCCATGGCGATGTGGCCCTTGAGCACCAGGGTGAACATGCGCCGCTGGTCGGCCGAGGGCTCGCCGACCGCCATGGTGCGGGTCACGTCGGTGGTGCCGTCGAGGTACTGGCCGCCGCCGTCCACGAGCAGCAGGCTGCCCTTCTCGATGCGGCGGATCTTGGCGCCCACGGGCTTGTAGTGCGGCAGGGCCCCGTTGGGGCCGGCCCCGGCGATGGTGTCGAAGCTGAGATCCTTCAGGGCGCCGGTCTGCTCGCGGAAGCGCTCCAGCGTCTCGGCGATCTCGCGTTCGTCCGGCAGGGTCTCCTGCGCCGCGGTGTCGACCCAGTGGAGGAAGCGGCTGAGGGCGGCGCCGTCGCGGATGTGGGCCTGGCGGCTGCCCTCGATCTCCACCGGGTTCTTGGCCGCGCGCGGCAGGGTGCAGGGGTCCATGCCCCGGACGATTTCGGCGCCGGCCGCGGTCAGGCGATCGAAATACCAGGCCGAGGACTGGGCCGGGTCGATCAGCACCTTTTGTCCCTTGAGCCCCTCCAGGGCGCCCTCAAGAGCCTCAGGCGCCTCCACGGTGACGGCGTCGCCGAGCCAGCCGGGCAGTTCGTTGGAGACCTTGCGCGGGTCCATGAACAGGCGGGCCGAGCCGTCGGCGCGGACGATGGCCTGGGACAGGGGCAGAGGGGTGCGGATGACGTCGCCGCCGCGGATGTTGAACAGCCAGGCGATGGAGGCCGGGGCGGTCAGCACGGCGGCCCCGGCGCCCTTGTCGGCGATGGCGCGGCCGATGCGCTCGCGCTTGGACGCGCTGGCCTCGCCGGCGTAGCGTTCCTCGTGCGGGACCACGGGGGCGGCCGGCTGGGCGGGGCGGGCGTCGCCCCAGGCGGCGTCGAGCGGATTGGACTCGACCGCCCTCAGCGTCGCCCCGGCCTTCTCTGCGGCGCGCAGCAGGCCGTCGAGGGCGTCGGGGCTGTGCAGGCGCGGGTCATAGCCGATCACCGAGCCGGCGGGGACGCCTTCGAGCCAGCGGGCGAGGCCGTTGTCCTCAAGCGCATGGATCTCGAACCGGGCCGGGTCGACCTGGGCCTTCACCTGCACCGTATAGCGGCCGTCGGCGAAGACGGCGGCGCGGTCCTTGAGCACCACGCCGGCCCCGGCCGAGCCGGTGAAACCGCTGATCCACGCCAGCCGCTCGTTGGCCTCGGGCAGGTATTCGTTCTGGTGCTCGTCCTCGTGCGGGACCAGCCAGCCGTCAAGGCCCTGCTCTGCCATCTTCGCCCGCAGCAGGGGCAGGTGCTTCGCCGCGAAGGACGGATCGGTGGTTTCGTCGAAGGATTGGCGCATGGCGGGGTTGATAGACCGCGGCGGCGGGGTTGGGGAAGGGTCGAGGGGCCAGGGTCAGGCGGCGCCCAGCCTGCGGCGCCGCTTCCGGGCGGAGCGGGTGGGGAGGGTGCGGGACAGCCGGGCTCGCCCGGTTGTTGCTTGGTGTACCGTTTCGACGAGACGAACTGTCCCGCGCGGTCGTTGGACGCTCGCCCCGCCGGCTGGCGGCCCTTCTCGGGCCTCACCGGCGTTTCCGCTTCCCCGTTGCCGGGGAAGACGGAAGGCGGAACTTGCTGACGGTCTCGACAGGAGCGGTTCCGGCCACAGGCGCGCGGCGAGCAAGGGACGCCATCCATCGACGTCCGCGAGGACCCCCGAACTCTCCTCCGCCCGGGCTTCATC
>JAEZIH010000006.1 GCA_023416055.1 Pseudomonadota bacterium
GATGAAGCCCGGGCGGAGGAGAGTTCGGGGGTCCTCGCGGACGTCGATGGATGGCGTCCCTTGCTCGCCGCGCGCCTGTGGCCGGAACCGCTCCTGTCGAGACCGTCAGCAAGTTCCGCCTTCCGTCCTCCCCGGCAACGGGAAGGCGGAAACGCCGGTGAGGCCCGAGAAGGGCCGCCAGCCGGCGGGGCGAGCGTCCAACGACCGCGCGGGACAGTTCGTCTCGTCGAAACGGTACACTATCCGCAACCGGGCGAGCCCGGCTGTCCCGCTCCCTCCCCACCTTCCGCGGCCCCGGGCCCCGGACGACGATGACGCACGCCCGCCGCCTGACATTGGCCCAAAGGAGCCCGCCATGCCCCGAGACCGCCGCCGCCGGCTGACCGGCCACGACTTCGCCCGCGCCCTGCAGCAGGCCCGCCTCGGCCTGATCGAGCGCGGCCGCTGCGAGCCGCTCTCCCCCCGCGAGGCCCTCTACCAGCGCCTCTTCCACGCAGGCGCCCGGCCGGACCGCGAGGACTTCATCGTCTCCCCCGCCCTGCTCGGCCTGGAAGCTGCGCAGATGGGCGAGACCGACGGCCCCGGCCCCTCGCCCTTCACCCCCTCCCCCGAACCGGCTATCAGCCGGCCATGACCCTGCCCCACGCCCTTTCCGGCCTCGGCGAGATCGCCGGCGACTATGACCTGCTGCTCTGCGACGTCTGGGGCGTGATCCACAACGGCCGCGAAAGCTGGCCGGCCGCCTGCGAGGCCCTGGCCCGCTTCAATCGCGACCACGGCCACGTCGTGCTGATCTCCAACTCGCCGCGCCCCTCTTCGGACGTGGTCGCCCAGCTGGATCGCCTCGGCGTGCCGCGCGACAGCTGGCGGGCCTTCGTCACCTCCGGCGACGCCACCCGCGCCGAACTGGCCCGCCGCGCCCCCGGCCCCGCCTGGATCATCGGCCCCGACCGCGACTGGCCGCTCTACGACGGCCTCGGCCTGCAGACCGCCGAGGGCGCCGGGGACGCCGCCTTCATCTCGGTCACCGGCCCCGTCGACGACGAGACCGAGACCCCCGAGGACTACCGCGAGCGCCTCGCCGCCGGGGCCGCGCGCGGCCTCGAACTGATCTGCGCCAACCCGGACCGGGTGGTCCAGCGCGGCGACCGGCTGATCTATTGCGGCGGCGCCTTGGCCGACCTCTACGAGAGCCTCGGCGGCCGGGTCACCATGGCCGGCAAGCCCTACGGCCCGATCTACGAACTGGCCGTCGCCGAGGGCCAGAAGCTGCTTGGCCGCACGGTCAACCGCGCCCGCGTGCTGTGCATCGGCGACGGGGTGGTCACCGACGTCCTTGGCGCGGACCGCCAGGCGCTGGACTGCCTGTTCATCGCCCAGGGCATCCACGGCGACGCCGCCCGCGGCCCGGACGGCCGCCTCGATCCGGCCCGCGCTGGCGAGCTGCTGAAGGCCGAAACAACGTATGCGCGCTACGCCATGCTCGATCTGGCGTGGTGACGGGCTCCAAATCAGGGTAAGGCGCCGCGCATGGAACTGGTCTCGCAACATCCCTCGGGCGGCTACATCCTCGAGGAGCTCCACCCCGGCATGACCGCCGAGAAGGTGATCCACGTCTCGGACGACCGGATCCGCCTGTTCGCCGAAGCCTCGGACGACTTCAATCCGGTCCACCTCGACGACGCCTTCGCCTCGAAGACCGCCTACCGCGGGCGCATCGCCCACGGCCTGCTCTCGGCCTCGTTCGGCTCGGCCGTGGTCGGCACCATCCTGCCCGGCGCCGGTTCGATCTACATCTCCCAGACCCTCGGCTTCCACCTTCCGGTGCGCCCCGGCGACGACGTCGTCGTCCGCATCAGCGTGCTGACCGTCGACCAGGAAAGCGCCCGCGTGGAGCTCAACTGCCAGGGCTTCGTCGACGGCAAGCTGATCATGGACGGCGTGGCCGTCGTCCGCGTGCCCCGCCGCCGGCGCCCCGCGAAGGACTGACTTGGTTCAGCTCGTCACCGACTGCCGCGCCCTGCCGCCGGAGCTGAAGGGTGCGGCCGTGGCCATCGGCGCCTTCGACGGCGTCCACCGCGGTCACCAGGCGGTCATCGCCGCCGCCGCCCAGGCCGCCCGTGCTCTCGGCGCCCCGCTGGGCGTGGTCAGCTTCGACCCCCACCCGCGCCGCTGGTTCCAGCCCGAGGCCGCCCCCTTCCGCCTGATGACGCCCGGCCAGATGGCGCGCGCCATGGCTCCGCTCGGCGTCGACCGCCTCTACCTCCTGCCCTTCGACGCCGAGATGGCGGCCATGTCCGACGAGGCCTTCGCCCGTCAGGTCCTCCACGACGGCCTGGCCATCCGCCACGCCGCCGTCGGCTTCGACTTCACCTACGGCAAGGGCCGCACCGGCTCTCCGGAGGGCCTGCGCCGCCACGGCGAGGCGCTGGGCTTCACCGTCTCGGTCTGCGACCGCCTCGACGACGCCGATGGTCTGAAGCTGTCCTCCTCGGCCGTGCGCGAGGCGCTCAAGGCTGGCGACATGCAGCGGGCCGCCGCCATCCTCGGCCGCCCCTTCGCCATCGAGGGCGAGGTCATCCACGGCGACAAGCGCGGCCGCACCATCGGCGTGCCCACCGCCAACGTGGCCCTCGGCGACTACATGCGCCCGGCCTACGGGGTCTACGCCACCCGCACCCGCCTGCCCGACGGCCGCGTCCTCGACGGCGTGGCCAGCCTCGGCCTGCGCCCCATGTTCGCCCTCGACGAGCCACTGCTGGAGGTCTGGCTGTTCGACTTCTCCGGCGACCTCTACGGCCAGACGGTGGAGACCGAACTGGTCGCCTTCCTCCGCCCCGAACTGGCTTTCGACGACCTTGACGCCCTGAAAGCGCAGATCGACGCCGACGCCGCCGCCGCCCGCGCCGCGCTGGCGCCGCGCTGAACCGCCTGCTAGACCGCTCGCACCATGACCGTCCGCGTGTTTCGCCCGATTTCGATTAGCCGCCCGGCGTAGCGCCGCAGGGCTCCGCCCCGCGCA
>JAEZIH010000009.1 GCA_023416055.1 Pseudomonadota bacterium
CCGCCCTGGCGGCCTGCGGACCGGCCCGCGCGATGGTCGAGCACATCTGCATCCGCGCCAGCAGCCTGCAGGCCGCCGAGGAGGCGCTCGGCCTCCGGCGCCGCGCCGGCAAGGCGCTGCTGAAGCAGGGGCTGCGCGCCCTGGCGGCGCATTATCGCATAGGCTGAGCGACGGAGCGCGGCTCCCCCCACGTTACAGCCTCGTAACTTTGCCGCCCCGGGGTTCCGCCCTAGGGTCGGCGTGCGGGAAGAGCCGCCAAGCGGTCGCCCGAGGGGATTGTTGATTTGGTTTCCAGGTTAGTTGCGCTTCCCGTTCTGGCGGCGGGCATCGTGGTCGTCTCCGCGCCGCCCCGTGCCCACGCCAACGACATGTTCGCCGGCTTTGTGATGGCGCGTGTCTGCCTGCCCTACGCCAGCCGCGCCCGAACCTTCGAGGGCGCGATGAGGGCCGCCCGCGAGATGGAGTTCCGCCGTCCCGCCGGCGACCAGGCGCCCCTTGAGGAGTGGGCATCGGAGGTCGACATGGTCTCGAAGGACGGCCGCTGGCGCCTCCACATAGAAGAAGGATCGATCGAGGAGGGCGGGACCGAAGCCTATGCGGTCACCTGCACCCTGTCCTCGAACCTCGCCGGGGCGCAGCAGCTGGCGCGGGCGGCCCGCCTGGCCGTCGGCCGCAGCCCGCAATGGTCGCAGGCCCCTGACAATCCGTGGCGATGGGAGCGCCGCACTCTCCGGCCCGACGAATACCGCCTGCGCCTCGACGTCACCGAGCAGCCGGGTCAGCGGCCCCAGTTGGCCGCGCGCGGCCTCTACTATTGAGCCTCAGGCCGCGAGGGCGGCCTCGCGGATGCGCCCGACCATGGAGTTGAGCCCGTTGGCCCGCTGCCGCGTCAGAGCCGACGGCAGGCCCAGCCGCTCCAGCGCGGCACGCGCATCGAAGCCCAGGATTTCTTCGGGCTTCCGGCCCGAATAGAGACGAAGCAAAAGGGCGATATTCCCTTTGGACAGGGCGCTGTCGCTGTCGGCCAGGAAGTGCAGCCGCCCATCCTCCTTGCGCGACGCCAGCCAGACCTGGGCGGCGCAGCCGGGGACCTTGTTGGCCTCTGTCCTGTCCGCCTCGGGCAGGGGCGCAAGCTCCTTGCCCAGTTCGATCACATACTCGATGCGCCCCTCCCAGTCGCCGAGCAGGTCGAACTCCTCGACAAGCTCCGCAAGGACGGCGTCGATCGAGGGCTGGGGCGAGGCGTCGGAGGTCATCGGGGCCAGATAGGCCGCCACGCCGTTAACGACAACCGCGCGGATGCTCCCCAGAATTCGGCGTCCCGGCGCGGTCTCCGCTCTCCTGTGAAGCGTGTGCGCTTTGGACGACTCGCCCCCACGGCTAGGCTCCTGACGGAGTCCCCTCCGCCCGCAACCGGCTCCTGGCTTGAATCCATCCGCTGACACCTCTGCAAGGGAGACCCCGGGCGGGCCTGCGGTCGACGACGACCGCGCCGCCGTGGCCGCATGGCACGCCGGCTGGGCGGTGGCCGCTGCGCTGCTGGCCCTCGGGGGGCGCTGGCTGGGCCAGGTGGACGCGCCGGTCTTCCACGGCATCCTGGCCATGGTCGTTCCGGGCGTGGCCGGTCTCGGCCTGCTGCCCCGCGACGGCGAGCGCGAACGCACCATGCTGTTGGGCGTATGGAGCCTGGCCGCGGCGGTCACCGCCGGCCTCTCGGGCGGCCTGACCGGGCCCCTGCCGGGGTTCGTCTTCCTCCCGCTCGCGGCTGGCATGGCCCTCGGCGGCGTGCGGCTGGTGCAGGCGGGCGCCCTTGGCGTCGGCCTGGCGGTCGCGGTCGGACTCGCCTCGGCCCTGTCGGCGGGCGCGGGACCTCACCTCCCCGCCCTCGCCGCTGTCTCGGCGGTGATGACCGCCGGCGCAGCCGCCCTGGCCGTCCGGCTCTCGTGGCGACAGGCCGAGCGGCGTCTGATCGCAGCCGAGAGCGAGGCCGGAAGACTCGGACGACTGCTCGCCGGCCAGCCCGGCCTCACCCTGGTGCTGGAACGCACCGGCCGAATTCTGGCCGCCTACGGCGCGCCGCCTGCGGCCCTGCCGGTCGACCCCCTGTTCGAGAACGGGTTGGTGGCCGCCGTCCACGCGCCAGACCGCCCGCGCCTGCTGGCGGCGTTCGAAAAGGCGATGCAGGGGCACGACGCCTCCGCGACCTTCGCGCCCCGGCTAGCGCTGGACCGGCGCGTGCGGCTGATCCTGCGTCGCCTCGACGCCACCGGCGGCGGCGAGCCGCGGCTGATCGGCCAAGCCTTCGACGCCACAGCCCAGTACGCCCGCGAACTGGAGCTGGAGTCGGCCCGCGCCGAAGCGGAGGCGCGCGAAGCCGGCAAGAGCCGCTTCCTGGCCAATATGAGCCACGAGCTGCGCACCCCGCTCAATGCGGTGCTGGGCTTCTCGGACATCATGCGCCAGCGTCTGTTCGGCCCCATGCCCGAGCGCTACGCGGCCTATGTCGACAACATCCACGAAGCCGGCGGCCACCTGTTGGAGCTGATCAACGACGTCCTCGACGTCTCCAAGATCGAGGCCGAGCGCTACGTGCTGACGCTCGAACGGTTCGACGCGCGCGAACTGGTCTCGGCCGCCGTGGCCCTGGTCCGCATCACGGCGGAGGAGAAGGGCGTCCTGCTGACCGTCGTCCTGCCGCCCGAGCCGGTCGAGGTCTCGGCCGACCGCCGCGCCCTGCGCCAGATCGCCCTGAACCTGCTGGCCAACGCCGTGAAGTTCACTCCCGCGGGCGGCACGGTGACCGCCAGCATCGAGGCCGTCGGCCCCTATCTGGAGATCGTCGTGGCCGACACCGGCGTCGGCATCGCGCCGGAGGACCTGCGGCGCCTCGGCCGCCCCTTCGAACAGGCGGGGGCGATCGAACAGCGGCGTCAGGGCACCGGCCTGGGCCTGTCCCTCGTGCGCGCCTTCGCGGAACTGCACGGCGGCCGCATGAGCATCGACAGCACCCTCGGCGAGGGCACCGCCGTGACGGTCCGCCTGCCTGTCGTCCAGGTCGGCCGCGTCGCTCCTGAGGGCGGGGCCGAGATCATTCCCCTGCCGGTGCCCGGCGGGAAGTAGGGTCTAGCGGCCCTTCCGCCGTTGCATGACGAAGCCGATGACCTTGGCGGCCGCCTCGAAATGTTCGCGCGGGATCGTCTCGTCCACGTCGACCGCGGCGTAGAGGGCGCGCGCCAGCGGCACGTTCTCGACGATCGGCACCGAGTGCTCGCGGGCCACCTCCCGAATGCGGAGGGCGAGGGCGTCCACACCCTTGGCGACGCAGACCGGGGCGGCGTCGCCCTCGCTCGGCTCGTAACGCAGGGCGACGGAATAGTGCGTCGGGTTGGTGACCACCACCGTCGCCTTGGGCACGTTCTGCATCATCCGCTGGCGGCTGCGCTGGGCGCGAATCTGCTTCAGCTTGGCCTTCACGTGCGGATCGCCCTCGGACTGCTTGTAGTCCTCCTTCAGCTCTTCCTTGGTCATCTTCATCCGCTCGGCGAAGCGGAAGCGCTGCCACAGATAGTCCGCGCCTGCAGTGAAGCCGAGGAAGACGATCGCCGACGCCATCAGGGCGACAGCCAGATCCCGGGCCAGCGGCAGGATCAGGACCGGCGACATCGCCGCCATGTTCTCCAGCTCACGCACGTGCGGCTTGAGCACCATCCAGCAGATGACGCCGACGGCGACCAGCTTGAGCAGGGTCTTCACAAACTGGACCAGACCGTCCGGACCATAGATGCGCTTCAATCCCTTCAGCGGGCTGACCTTGGACCAGTCCGGCTTGATCTTCTGGGCGGTGAAGATCAGGCCCGACTGGGCGAGGTTGCCGCCCGCCCCGCCCAGGATGGTGGCGAACATCACCGCGCCAAGGAACGGCGCCGCCGTCCACAGGGCTCTGGCCCCGATCTCCACTCCGGCCCCTGCGTCCAGCCCGCCCATCATCGCGTGCGGGCGAGCGATGAAGGGCAGCAACTGCTCGGCCATGGAGGTGGCGAACCAGCCCCCGGCCGTGAGGATCACCGCCGCCGCGCCCATCAGCGACAGGGTTGAAGCGACGTCCGGCGACTTGGTGACGTCGCCCTTCTTGCGCGCTTCCGCAAGTTTTCGCGGGGTTGCCTCTTCTGTCTTCGACTCGGGGTCGGGCGTGTCAGCCACCGGCCCCTCCCGCGAAGACGCCGGCCACGGAGCGGTAGCGGTCGATGAAGACCGTACCCACCACACCCAGGCTCAGGGCGAACACCGACAGCCCGAGGATGATGCTCAGCGGGGCGGCGGCGAAATAGACCTGGAAGGCGGGCATGACCCGCCCGACCAGGCCCGACGCCAGGTTGAAGATGATGGCGAACACCAGCACGGGCGCCGCCAGCTGAACCCCCAGGGTGAAGGCGTCAGCGACCGTGCGCACCGCCATGGTGACGAAGTCGCCGGTGATCAGCGGTCGCGCCGGCGCGATCAGCTCGTAGGAGCCCACCAGACCCGCGATGAACAGGTGGTGCGTATTGGTGGCGAAGATCAGGGTCGTGCCAAGCAGCATCAGAAAGGCCGACAGGGTGCTGCCCGGCGACGCCTGCATCGGGTTGGCGGTCTGGGCGAAGGCCAGGGTCGACTGCAGGGCCACCACCTCCCCTGCGGTCGACAGGGCCGTCAGGAAGGCGCGGAGCAGCGCCCCGATGGCGAGGCCGACCAGCACTTCGCGGATCACCCACCCCGCCATTCCGCTGAGCGTCTCCGGGAGGGCGGGCAGGCTGCCTGCGACCACGGGCCAGAGGGCGAGGGAGACGACGAGGGCGAGGGACAGGCGGATACGCGGCGGCACATAGCTCTCGCCCACGCCCGGAAGCATCAGCAGCACCGCGCCGATGCGCCCGAAGATCAGGGCGCCCTGCCAGACCTGGTCCGCGGTGGCGTAGGGCTCCACCGGCTACATGCCGGCGATGCGCGCGGCGATGGTCCGCATGAAGCCGCCCAGCATGGCGCCCATGAGCGGCAGGAACAGCAGCAGGGAGACGAAGATGGCGATGATCTTCGGCGCATAGATCAGGGTCTGTTCCTGGATCTGGGTCAGGGCCTGGAACAGGCCGATGACCACGCCGACGACCAGGCCGACGATCAGGATCGGCGCGCACAGCTGGATGGTCAGCCACAGGGCGTCACGACCCACATCCAGAACTTCCGCGCCGTTCATCCCACGCCCCAGACACTCATGGCCCCGACGGGCCGCACTGGGCAGAAACTGCCGGGAGTGTGGTTAACGAGGCGTTAGCGACGGGACGCTGCGCACAGGATTCCCTTTTCCCGCGCGGGGGCGTTAAGGGAGGCCAGCCCCTCACCGCGCAGGACCCCGTGATGACCGACTCGCCCGCCCCCCACGTCCACGGCCATGACGACGAGTGCGACGGCAGCTGGGTCGAGCGCGAGGCCCTGGCCCGGGCGGCCGGAACGCCCCTGCCCCGCCGCGGCGGGCGCCGGCCGGTTCAGGACCTGCCCAGCGAGGACGAGGTGCGGTCGGCCGTGCGCACCCTGATCCGCTGGACCGGCGACAATCCCGACCGCGAGGGTCTGGTGGACACCCCGGACCGGGTGATGCGCAGCTACCGCGAGCTGTACGCCGGCTACGATGTCGACCCGCGGGAATATCTGGAGCGCACCTTCGAGGAGGTCGGGGGCTACGACGAGCTGATCCTGCTGCGCGATATCCGCTTCGTCAGCGTCTGCGAGCACCACATGCTGCCGGTGATCGGCCGGGCCCACGTGGCCTATCTGCCGACCGACCGGGTGGTGGGCATCTCCAAGCTGGCCCGGGTGGTGCGGGGCTACGCCCGCCGCCTGCAGATCCAGGAGAAGATGACCGCCGAGATCGCCCGCGCCATCCAGGAAGTGCTGCAGCCGCAGGGCGTCGGCGTGGTGATCGAGGCCGAGCACAGCTGCATGACCCTGCGCGGGGTCAATGCCCCGGGGACCAGCTTGACCACCAGCCACCTGATTGGGGTCGTGCGCGACGATCCCCGCACGCGCGAGGAATTCCTGCGGCTAGTCCGCGGCTAGGCCCGTCGCCGGCTCTTGCCGATGATCGCCACGATGATGATCAGGAAGGCGAGCAGGCGCAGCAGGTAGAAGGGGCTCTGCTCCTCGCGCGGCACCTCCAGCAGGGTCGTCAGCAGGGGCGTGGCGGCCATCAGCAGGAAGGCCGCCGCGAAGGCCAGGAACAGGTTGTCCGCGGTCCGCCTCCAGAATTTAAGGAAGAAGACCGCCGCTACGGCATATCCCATGATGGTGGCGCCGCTGGTCACGAGGGCGAAGCTCACCGGTCCACCTCCCAGATGAAGCCGTAGATCAGCACCCCCACAGCCGCGAGTGAGGTCACCCGGCGGGCCAGCGACAGGTCGACCTGGGCCAGCACCACCATGTCCAGCACGACCAGCAGGTTGTTGATCGCCAGCAGGATGAAGCAGAGGGCGCTCCACAACAGCAGCGGCTGGCGCGAATGGCGCCAAGACCGCACCAGCAGGGCCGCGCACGCGGCGCTGGTCAGCAGGCACAGGCCGTAGACGGCCCCGGGACCCCAGCCCATCACGACTTCCACCCTCCAAAGCGGAACGAGTCCGCAAAGCCCTTGAGCGGATCCGGCCGCCGCCGCGCAATCGTATTGACCACCGCCACCGGCCGCTGGCGATAGGCGGCCTCCAGCTCATCGCAAAGGCCCCGCAGCACGGGCGAAGCGGGGGCGTAGCGGAAACCGCCTTCTTCGCGCAGCACCAGTCCGGCTCGCTCGAGAACTCCGAGGCAATCGCCCACAAGGGTGGCGTTGGCCCGAAGCTCCGCCACAAGACGGTCGGCCGGCCACAGCCGGTCGGGATCGCCTCGCATCAGCAGCAGGGTCTCGAGCGCCCACACCGACGGGATGGCGCTCTCGATGAAGGCCGTGAGGTCGGGACCAAGCGGATCCGACGAGCGTGCGGTCATGCGCGCAGGGCTGGGTTGGGCCGGTTCGACATGGCGCCGGACCCTAGCGCCTGGGAGTCAGATGGCAACGCAAGAGATTTCCGTGGACGGCGGGAACAAAGCCTGACCGTCGCGGTTTCTCGCAGTTGGTTCGGGGGAAGCTGCGCCATGCGATGACGAGAGCCTCAGGATCGGTCGACAGGGTCGGCCGCCGAGCTCGCGCCATGCCTGGTCTGCGC
Organism: Pseudomonadota bacterium; assembly: GCA_023416055.1. GTDB lineage: Bacteria > Pseudomonadota > Alphaproteobacteria > Caulobacterales > Caulobacteraceae > Brevundimonas. The sequence goes on from JAEZIH010000009.1 coordinate 7,227, forward strand.
CTCCGGATGAGGATTCCCCGCTCCGAAGGTCACGACATGTCCATCGCCGCCCTGGCTCCCGAGCCTGCTCTCGACACCCGCCAGCTGCTGGCGGCGTTCAGGGCGTTCCGCCGGGGCGACTTCTCGGTGCGGCTCCCCGGCGATCTGACGGGGGTCGACGGCGAACTGGCCGAAGCCTTCAACGACGTGGTCGAGCTGAACGACCGCATGAGCCGGGAATTCAGCCGCCTGGGCGAGGCCGTCGGCCGGCAGGGCAAGATCAACAACCGGGCTCGCGTGCCCGGCGCCACAGGCTCGTGGGCGGCCAGCGTCGACGCGGTCAACACCCTGATCGCCGACATGGTCCATCCCACCGCCGAAATGGCGCGGGTGATCGGGGCCGTGGCCAAGGGCGACCTGTCCCAGACCATGGACCTCGAGAACGAGGACCGTCCCCTGCGCGGCGAGTTCCTGCGCATCGGCCGTGTGGTGAACACCATGGTGGGCCAGCTGGGGTCGTTCGCGTCGGAAGTGACCCGTGTGGCGCGCGAGGTCGGGACCGAGGGCAAGCTGGGCGGACAGGCCAATGTGAAGGGCGTGGCCGGGGCCTGGAAGGATCTCACCGACAACGTGAACTTCATGGCGGCGAACCTGACCGGTCAGGTTCGCAACATCGCCGAAGTCACCACCGCCGTGGCCAACGGCGACCTCAGCCGCAAGATCACCGTGGACGTTAAGGGTGAAGTGCTGGAGCTGAAGAACACCATCAACACCATGGTGGACCAGCTGAACGCCTTCGCCTCGGAGGTGACCCGGATGGCCCGCGAGGTGGGCACCGAGGGCAAGCTGGGGGGCCAGGCCCAGGTGAGGGGGGTGACCGGCACCTGGAAGGACCTGACCGACAACGTGAATTTCATGGCGGCCAACCTGACCAGCCAGGTCCGGAACATCGCCGAAGTGACGACGGCGGTCGCCAAGGGCGACTTGTCCAAGAAGATCACCGTGGACGTTAAGGGTGAAATCCTCGAGCTGAAGATCACCATCAACACCATGGTCGATCAGCTGAACGCCTTCGCCTCGGAGGTCACCCGGGTCGCGCGCGAGGTGGGCACCGAGGGCAAGCTGGGCGGGCAGGCCCGGGTGGAGGGCGTCGGGGGCACCTGGAAGGACCTCACCGACAACGTGAACTTGATGGCCGACAACCTGACCGGTCAGGTCCGTAACATCGCCGAGGTCACCACGGCTGTGGCCAAGGGCGATCTCTCGAAGAAGATCACCGTGGACGTGCGCGGCGAGGTGGCCGAGCTGAAGAACACCATCAACACCATGGTGGACCAGTTGAACGCCTTCGCCTCGGAAGTGACCCGCGTGGCCAAGGAGGTGGGTACCGACGGCAAGCTGGGCGGCCAGGCCCAGGTTGAGGGCGTCACCGGCGCCTGGAAGGACCTGACCGACAACGTGAACCTGATGGCCGACAACCTGACGGGGCAGGTGCGGAACATCGCCGAGGTGACCACCGCCGTCGCCAACGGCGACCTGTCCAAGAAGATCACCGTCGACGTGAAGGGCGAGATCCTGGAGCTCAAGTCGACCATCAACGTGATGGTGGACCAGCTGAACTCCTTCGCCTCCGAAGTGTCGCGCGTGGCCCGCGAGGTGGGGACCGAGGGCAAGCTGGGCGGCCAGGCCAACGTGAACGGCGTGGGCGGGGCGTGGAAGGACCTGACCGACAACGTGAACTTCATGGCGGCGAACCTGACCGGTCAGGTGCGGAACATCGCCGAGGTGACCACCGCCGTCGCCAACGGCGACCTGTCCAAGAAGATCACCGTCGACGTGAAGGGGGAAATCCTCGAGCTGAAGAACACCATCAACACCATGGTGGACCAGCTGAACGCCTTCGCATCCGAAGTGACGCGCGTGGCCAAGGAGGTCGGCACCGACGGCAAGCTGGGCGGCCAGGCGCAGGTCGTCGGGGTGACCGGCACCTGGAAGGACCTGACCGACAACGTGAATCTGATGGCCGACAACCTGACCGGCCAAGTGCGGAACATCGCCGAAGTGACCACCGCGGTGGCCAACGGCGACCTGTCCAAGAAGATCACCGTCGACGTGAAGGGCGAGATCCTCGAGCTGAAGTCGACCATCAACACCATGGTGGACCAACTGAACGCCTTCGCCAGCGAGGTCACCCGCGTGGCGCGCGAGGTCGGCACCGAGGGCAAGCTGGGCGGCCAGGCCAATGTGAAGGGCGTGGCCGGCACCTGGAAGGATCTGACCGACAACGTGAACTTCATGGCCGGCAACCTGACCGGCCAGGTGCGCAACATCGCCGAGGTCACCACCGCCGTGGCCAAGGGCGACCTGTCTAAGAAGATCACCGTCGACGTGAAGGGCGAGATCCTCGAGCTGAAGTCGACCATCAACACCATGGTGGACCAGCTGAACGCCTTCGCCAGCGAGGTGACGCGCGTGGCCAAGGAGGTCGGCACCGAGGGCAAGCTGGGCGGCCAGGCCCAGGTGCCGGGCGTGACCGGCGCGTGGAAGGACCTGACCGACAATGTGAACATGATGGCGGCCAACCTGACCGGTCAGGTCCGCAACATCGCCGACGTCGTCACCGCCGTCGCCCAGGGCGACCTGAAGCGCAAGCTGACGCTGGACGCCAAGGGCGAGATCGCCTCGCTGGCCGACACCATCAACGGCATGATCGAAACCCTCGCCACCTTCGCCGACCAAGTGACCAACGTGGCGCGTGAAGTGGGTTCGGAAGGCAAGCTGGGCGGTCAGGCGCGGGTGCCCGGCGCCGCCGGCCTGTGGCGCGACCTGACCGACAACGTGAACGAACTGGCCGCCAACCTGACCACCCAGGTGCGCGCCATCGCCGAGGTCTCCACCGCCGTGACCAAGGGCGACCTGACCCGGTCCATCACCGTCGAGGCCTCGGGCGAGGTCGCGGCGCTGAAGGACAACATCAACGAGATGATCCGCAACCTGAAGGATCAGACCCTCAAGAACACCGAGCAGGACTGGCTGAAGACCAACCTGGCCCGCTTCACCCGCATGCTGCAGGGGGAGCGCGACCTGGCCACCGTGTCGAACATGGTCCTGTCCGAGCTGGCCCCGCTGATCAACGCCCAGCACGCCGTCTTCTACGTCGCCGACAAGGACTCCGAGGACGAGACGGTGCTGGTGCTGGCCGCGGCCTACGCCTCGACCGAGCGCGAGCAGCTGTCGCCGACCTTCCGCCTTGGCCAGAGTCTGATCGGCCAGTGCGCCAAGGAGAAGGAGCGCATCCTCCTGACCAATGTGCCGAAGGACTACGTCGAGATCGGCTCGGGCCTGGGCGGCGCCGCGCCGCTGAACATCATCATCCTGCCGGCCCTGTTCGAGGGCGAGGTCAAGGCGGTGATCGAGCTGGCCACCTTCGGCGAGTTCTCGGAGACCCACCAGTCGTTCCTCAGCCAGCTGATGGAATCGATCGGCATCGTGCTCAACACCATCGCCGCCAACATGCGGACCGAGGGCCTGCTGAGCCAGTCGCAGCTGCTCACCGCCGAACTGCAGGCCCAGCAGGAAGAGCTGAAGACCACCAACGATCGGCTGGAGCAGCAGGCCGCCAGCCTGCGTCAGTCAGAGGAGCTGCTGCGCGCCAAGCAGGAGGAGCTGCAGCGGTCCAACGCCGAGCTGGAGGAGAAGGCGGTTCTTCTCTCGGCGCAGAACAAGCAGGTGGAGGCGAAGAATTTCGAGGTCGAACAGGCCCGCTTCGCGCTGGAGGAAAAGGCCGAGCAGCTGGCCCTGACCTCCAAGTACAAGTCCGAGTTCCTGGCCAACATGAGCCACGAGCTGCGCACGCCGCTGAACAGCCTGCTGATCCTTTCCAAGATGCTCTCCGAGAACACCCAGGGGAACCTGACCGGGAAGCAGGTGGAGTTCGCCAAGAACATCCACGCCGCGGGCTCGGACCTGCTGGGCCTGATCAACGACATCCTCGACCTGTCGAAGATCGAGTCCGGCACTGTCACGCTTGACATCGGCGAGACCCGTTTCGACTCCCTGCGCGACCAGATGGAGCGGACCTTCGCCCAGATCGCCCAGGACAAGCGGCTGGATTTCCGCATCGAGCTGGATCCCGCCCTGCCGACTGCGATGTACACCGACGACAAGCGGCTGCAGCAGATCATCAAGAACCTGTTGTCCAACGCCTTCAAATTCACCGCCCAGGGCGAGGTCCGGCTGGCGGTGCGGCGCGTCGACGGCGGCTGGAGCCCCGGCAACGAGCACCTCAACACCGCCGGCCAGGTGCTGGCCTTCTCGGTCACCGACAGCGGCATCGGCATCCCCGAGGACAAGCAGAAGATCATCTTCGAGGCCTTCCAGCAGGCTGACGGGACCACCAGCCGGAAGTACGGCGGCACCGGCCTGGGCCTGTCGATCAGCCGCGAGATCACCCGCACGCTCGGCGGCGAGCTGAAGGTCGAGAGCGAGCCGGACAAGGGCTCGACCTTCACCCTCTACCTGCCGCTCAACTTCAGCCCCACCCCGGTCACCGCGGGCCCGGCCAGCCGCGATGGCGGCCCCGCCGTCACCGTGCGCAACCTGCCGGTCGAGGAGGAGACCGAAACGGTCGAGACCGTCAGCGACGACCGCGACGCGCTGAAGGGCGACGAGCCGGTCATCCTGATCGTTGAGGACGATCCGCGCTTCGCCTCGATCCTGCTCTCCCTCGTCCACGACAACGGCTTCAAGGGCGTCATCACCCAGCAGGGCGCGTCGGTGGCCTCGCTGGCACGCCGCTACGCGCCGCAGGCCATCATCCTCGACGTCGGCCTGCCGGACATGGACGGCCTGGCCCTGCTGGACCTGCTCAAGCGGACCCCCGAGACGCGCCACATCCCCGTGCACGTCATGTCGGCCGATGACCAGGCTTCGCTGGGCCTGGCTATCGGCGCCGTCGGCTTCACGCCCAAGCCCGTCGACCGCGAAGGCGTCGTGGCCAGCCTGGACGAGGTGCGGAGCTTCATGGCCGAAGCCGACCGCCGCCTGGTCTTCGCCGGCCCGGCCGGCCCCGCCGCCGGCAGCCTCAAGACCGCCTTCCATTCGGTCAGCCGCATCGACGGCCTCAAGTCCCTGGCAAAGACGAAGGTGCGTTCCGGCGACGCCCTGGTCATCGACGCCGCCGCCGCGCCGGTCGACGACATTCTGGGATACATCCGCTCCGCCGACCGCCCGGTCCTGGTCTACGCCGCCGAGCCCCTCGAGGCCGAGGACGAACGCCGCCTCAGGCTGGCGGTCTTCGCCGGTCAGGCGAGGCTGGCGCGCACCCCCGAACAGCTGCTCGAACAGGCCACCCTGCTGCTGCACGCGCCCACCGAACACCTCTCCGAACAGGCCCGGCTGACCCTCGCCCAGACGCGCAAGGAGGACGCCATCCTGACCGGCCGGAAGGCGCTGGTGATCGACGACGACATCCGCAACATCTTCTCAATGGCCAGCGCCCTGGAGGAGTTCGGGGTCGACCTGCACTACGCCGAAAGCGGCCGCGCCGGCCTCGATCTGCTGCGCCAGCAGCCCGACATCGACATCGTCCTGGTCGACATCATGATGCCGGACATGGACGGCTACGAGACGATCCGCGAGATCCGATCGATCGCCGGCTTCGCCAGCCTTCCGGTCATCGCCGTCACCGCCAAGGCGATGAAGGGCGACCGCAGCAAATGCATCCAGGCGGGCGCGTCCGACTATGTCTCCAAGCCGGTCGACATCGACTACCTGATCTCGGTCATGCGCGTCTCGATCCAGCGCACCGACGCCCAGCGGCTGGCCGGGGAGCCGGCCACGCGCGTACCGGCGGACGCCTGATGGGACAGGCCGCCAGACCCTCCGCCCCGCCGCTGAAGGCGCGGGTGCTGATCGTCGACGACGACGAGCGCAACGCCTTCGCCGCCTCCGAGGCGCTGGAGGTGCTGGGCCACGAGCTGGTGGTGGCGCGCTCGGGCGAAGAGGCCCTGCGCCTGCTGCTGGTGCAGGAGTTCGCCGTCATTCTTCTCGACCTGCACATGCCCGGGATGGACGGCTACGAGACTGCGCGCCTGATCCGCTCGCATCCGCGCACCCGCGACACGCCGATCGTGTTCGTCACCGCCGTGTTCCGGGACGAGTCGCACATCTTCCAGGCCTATTCGGTCGGGGCGGTGGACGTGGTGTTCAAGCCGGTCGACCCCTTCATCCTGCGCTCCAAGGTGTCGATCCTCGCCGAGCTGCACCTCAAGACCCTGGAAGTGCGACGCCAGGGCGAGGAGCGGTCCGCCCTGCTGGAGGAGAACGCCCGTATCAGCGAGCAGAAGCTGGCCGCCGAACTGGCCCTGCGCACCGCGCGCGAGCGTCAGGACGCGATCCTCAAGTCGCTGCCGGTGGTCTTCACCGCCCGGACCAGCGTACATCCCTTCGGGGCCCGCTTCGTCAGCGACAGCATCACCCCCCTGACCGGCTTCGAACCCCAGCGCTTCGTTGACGAGCCCGAGATCGGCCTGGGCCGCATCCATCCCGACGACGTCGAGGGCGTGGCCGATTGCCTGATGAAGGCGGCCGAGTCCGGATCCTACGCCTGCGAATACCGCTGGCTGTGCGCCGACGGGGAATATCGCACCTTCCTCGACCAAGGGGTGTGGACCGTCGATGAAGACGGCGAGGCCCAGATCCTGGGCACGCTGCTGGACGTCACCGAGCGCCGTCACCTCGAGGAGCAGCTGACCCAGGCCCGCAAGATGGAGGCGGTCGGCCAGCTGACCGGCGG
>JAEZIH010000027.1 GCA_023416055.1 Pseudomonadota bacterium
GGGCCACGATCATGCCGGCGACGCCGAGCATGGTGGTGGTGGCGATGGCGATGCCGAACAGGCCGGCCAGCTGATAGGTGGCGACGATGCCGACGATGATGGTCAGCGCCGGCAGGGCCGTCGATTCCAGCGACATGGCCAGACCCTGGATGACGTTGGTGCCGTGGCCCGAGACCGAGGCGTTGGCCACCGACTTGACCGGGCGGTAGTTGGTGCCGGTGTAGTATTCGGTGATCACCACGATGGCCGCGGTGACGCCGAGGCCGATCATGCCGGACCAGAACAGGCTCATCGGCTCGATGGTCAGACCGCCCGAGGTCGTGACCGGGCCCAGCAGCTCCTGGCCCTGCAGGTACTGGAACAGGCCGAAGATCGCGGCGATCGACAACACGCCGGTGGCGATCAGGCCCTGGTACAGGGCGCCCATGATGTTTTGCGACTTGCCGAGGCGAACGAAGAAGGAGCCGATGACCGACGTCACGATGCAGGCGCCGCAGATCAGCAGCGGCAGCAGCATCATGATCTCCACATAGGGCTGGCCGCGGAAGAAGATGGCGGCCAGCACCATGGTGGCGACGGTGGTCACCGCATAGGTCTCGAACAGGTCGGCGGCCATGCCGGCGCAGTCGCCGACGTTGTCGCCGACATTGTCGGCGATGGTCGCGGCGTTGCGGGGATCGTCCTCGGGGATGCCGGCCTCGACCTTGCCCACCATGTCGCCGCCCACGTCGGCGCCCTTGGTGAAGATGCCGCCGCCAAGACGGGCGAAGATGGAGATCAGCGAGGCGCCGAAGCCCAGGGCGACGAGACCGTCGATGACCGCGCGGCTGGTGCTGTCGAAGCCCATGCCCAGGGTCAGGAAGGCGTAGTAGCCGGCGACGCCCAGCAGGGCCCCGCCGGCGACGAACATGCCGGTGATGGCGCCGGAACGGAACGCGAGGTCCAGGCCCTTCGAGAGGCTCTCGGACGCCGCCTGGGCGGTGCGCACATTGGCCCGGACGGAGATCAGCATGCCGGCGAAACCGGCCGCGCCCGAGAGGACGGCGCCGATCAGGAAGCCGATGGCGGCCCACGGGCCGATCAGGAACCAGGCGGCGATCAGGATGACGACGCCCACCATGCCGATGGTGGTGTACTGCCGCCGCAGATAGGCCGATGCGCCTTCCTGGATCGCGGCGGCGATCTCGCGCATCTTGTCGTTACCGGTCGAGGCCTTCATCAGCGAGGCCGTCTGGACCAGTCCATAGAGGACCCCCAGCGCGCCTGCGGCGATGACCAGCCACAGCAAATTACTCATGGCGTTTCCAAACCCTGTGTTTCTAGAGGCGCCCGGACCCTTGGCGCGGCGGGCGTTTTCGCCTCTTCCGCCTTCCGGTCCCCCCCGTGCGCACCGGACGCGAGGCTGCGTCCCTGGGGAATTGCGGCAGAACGGTGCCAAATGCGTCGGTGTGACGCAACAGGGTTACTGAACGCCGGTCAGCCGGCGCGAAGGCCGGTGCGCAGACGGGGGGACTGGCTGACGACTTCCACGCGCGCGACGGCCCCGCGACCGGCGATCGAAGCCGCTGACCGCATCAGGCTGGCGCTCAGAGCGGCGACGTCGACCCGGGTCCAGTCATCGGCGACCACGAAGGGGGTCCGGTGCGCTGCGCGGACCAGGGCGTCGCGCAGATAGGCCTCCTTCGGCCGCAAGGACTCGGGCGTGGTCGAACCGCCCAGGTGCAGGCGCAGGGAGACAAAGACGTAGTTCCGCACCCGGCCGTCGACGATGATCGGCACGCCGACGCCCGCCATGGACAGGCTGGTCGCCGGGCTGGGCGCGTCGCCGGCGCGGGCGGTCGATGCGGCGGCGAGCCCCGGCACGGTGATGGAGGCGGCGATGAGGGCGCGACGACGCATGTCCGCACGGTGACGCGGACGCCTTGAGATTTCGTTGTCAGCCGTGGGTGTAGCCAGGCTTGCCGATCCGGACGGGCTGGCCGGCGAACAGGACGCGAACCCCCTTCCCGGCGGTCACCCGTCCGATCCGGGTCAGGCGCAGGAGCCGGCGTTCGGCCTCACGCCGCAGGGCCGCTTCATCGGCGGGCCTGGTGGTGAAGGCGATCTCGTAGTCGTCCCCGCCCGTGACGAGGCTCTCCAGCGCCGCCTGTTGATCCACGCGCGTCTCGTACCAGGCCTGCGCGGCCGCCGAGCGCGGCGTAAGCTGCAGATCGATCTCGATGCCGACGCCGCTGGTCTCGGCGATGTGGCCGAGATCGGCGACGAGCCCATCGGAAACGTCGATAGAGGCGCTGGCGAGATCGCGGATGGTCTCGGCGAACTCCACCCGCGGCATCGGCGTCCGGTACTGCTCGATCAGCGCCGCCAGCCGCTCCGGTTCAAGCGACAGCTTTTCCTGCGCCGCCTGCAGACCCAGCCAACCGTCGCCTATGGCGCCGGTGACGAAGACCAGATCGCCCGGGCTGGCGCCGCCGCGTCCGACGGTGCGCCCTTTCGGTATCCAGCCAAGTCCGGTCAGGGAGAAGGTGGCGGGACCCGGCGTGACCACGGTATCGCCGCCCAGCAGGGCGACGCCGAACGCCTTCTGGTCGACTCTCAGTCCGTCGACGAAGGTCATCCGCTCAGGCCAGCCGCAGCGTTGCGACCAGCCGCAGGACAGCAGGTAGCCGAACGGTTCCGCGCCCTTGGCGGCGAGGTCGGACAGGTTCACCCGCAGCAGCTTGCGCGCCACGGTGTCCAGCGGGTCCTCGGGCAGGAAGTGCACGCCCTCGACGATGGTGTCCTTGGTCAGCACAAGGTCATGGCCCGGGCGCCCGGGCAGCACGGCGACGTCGTCGGCGAGACCCCGGGCCCATTCGGGATGGGCGATCGGCGCGAGCAGGCGACGGATGGTCTCGAATTCGCCGGCGACGTCGACGGCGGCCATCAGGAGGTACGGCTGTCCCGGGCTACGCCGTCGAGGGCCGCGTTGACGAACTTCGCCTCGGCGTCGTCGAAGAAGGCCTTCGCCAGCTCGACATATTCGTCGATGACGATCTCCTTGGGCACGTCCTGACGTTCGCGCAGCTCCCAGGCGCCGGCGCGCAGCAGGGCGCGGAGCGTCGAGTCCAGCCGCTCAAGCCGCCAGTTCGAGGCGAGCCGGGCCTTCACCGCCCCGTCGATGTCGCGCTGGCCGGCGACCACGCCGCGGACGATATCGGCGAAATACGCCTCATCGGCCTCGGCGAGGGGCTGGCCCTCGATGTCGGCGTCGAAGCGGTGATTCGAGAACTCCGTGATGACCGTCTCCACCCCCTCCCCGGCCAGCTCCATCTGGTACAGGGCCTGGACGGCGGCGAGGCGGGCGACGGTGCGGGCGCGGCGCTGCTTGCTGGTCAGCTGCGGCTCGGCGCGCTGCTTTTCGGCTTCGGCGAGTTGCT
>JAEZIH010000110.1 GCA_023416055.1 Pseudomonadota bacterium
CGCAAGCGGTGGCCGAGGCGGGCGGCGAGGCCGTGCTGAGCCCCGAGGGCGCCTACGATGTGCGCCCGGACGTGGCCGTGGTGGTCTTCGGCGAGACCCCCTACGCCGAGTTCCAGGGCGACGTGGACACGCTCGACTTCCTCCCCGAGGAACCGCTGGCCGTCCTCCGGCGGCTGCAGGCCGAGGGCGTCCCCACCGTGTCCGTCTTCCTCTCAGGCCGGCCGATGTGGGTCAATCCCGAGGTCAACGCCTCGGACGCCTTCGTCGCCGCCTGGCTGCCGGGCACCGAGGGCGCCGGGGTGGCGGACGTGCTGATCGGCGACGCCGAGGGCCGGCCGCGCCACGACTTCAGCGGCGTGCTGGGATTCTCCTGGCCGGGCAACGCCACCGGCCGGCCGCTGAACAAGGGCGAGCCCGGCTACGACCCCCAGTTCGCCTACGGCTACGGCCTCAGCTACGCCCGCCCCGGGGCGGTCGGACAGCTGTCCGAGGAGAGCGGCGTGGCCGCGGCGAACTCCAGCGTGGACATGTACCTGGTCGACGGCCGGGTGACCCCGCCGTGGTCCCTGGCGCTGGAAGACGCCGGCGGTCAGACCCGGGTCGGAAACGAGGCCTCGGTGGCCAGCCCGCGCGGCGCCGTCCGCATGACCGTCGTCGACGACCTGGCCCAGGAGAGCGGCCGTCGCTTCACCTTCTCCGACGCCGGCGGTCAGGCCCTGATCTGGGGCGGGCCGATCGACCTGTCGCGGCAGGCGAACGGCGAGATGGCCCTGTCCTTCCGCTATCGCGTCGATGAGCGTGCACAGGGCGGGATGAAGCTCGGGCTCGGCCAGGCGGCGGTCGACCTGACCAGCCTGTTCGGCGCGGCGCCGGTCGGGGAGTGGCGCACGATCAAGGTCCGCCTGTCCTGCTTCCGCGACGCCGGGGCCGACCTCGCGGCGGTGGAGCGCCCGTTCCAGCTGGTTTCCGAGCGGGCGGCGGTGGTCTCCGTGTCCGAGGTCAGGCTGGCGTCGAACGAATCCGACACGGTCTGCCCCGCCGCGGTCCGCCCCTAGTCGTCCGGCGCTTGCGTCGCCGGGCCGGGCCGCGAAAGCTGCGGCGATGGCCGAGGCGCGCGAGAATCAGAATGAGGCGGTCGCCCTGGCCCCGGTGAGCCGGCCCTTCCTGGGCCTGTTCGCCCTCGCCCATCTCGGCGCCTTCATCGCCTTCGTGCCGATGCTCAACCTGCTGCTGCCGCTCAAGGCCGAGCTGATCGACCCCGCGGGCAAGGCGGTCCTGCTCAGCCAGGTCATGCTCTGGGGCGCCGTGGCCGCGGCGGTGACCAATCTCGCCGCCGGAGCGCTCAGCGACGGCACGCGCGGACGTCATGGCCGCCGCCGGCCATGGATCATCGTCGGGGCGATCGCCGTCGCCGCCGCCCACGGACTGGTCTTCGCCGCCGGCACGGCGCAGCAGCTGCTGATCGCGGTGCTGATCTTCCAGGCGGCCGTCAACGTCATGTTCGGTCCGCTCAACGCCATCCTGCCGGACGTCGTGCCGGGGCGGCAGAAGGGGCTGGCGGCGGCGCTGGCCGGCCTCGCTCTGCCGGGCGCCGGCCTCTTCACCGCGGGGGTTCTGGCGGTGGCGCTCGCCCGGCTCGACCTGCGCTTCCTCGCGGTGGCCGCCGCCGTGCCCCTGCTGGTCCTGCCGTTCGCCCTGCGCCTGCGCGAGCCGAAGCCGCCGCGCGCGCCGGCGCGCCTCGGCCTCCCGTCACTGGCGGCCCTTGCCGACCGCGATTTCGTGATGGCCTTCGCCTCGCGCCTGCTGGTGCAGGTGACCATCACCTTCAACGTCCTCTACCTGCTCTTCTACCTGCAGGAGACCGCGCGGCTGGGTCCGTTCGCCGACGTCCGTCCGGAAGCCGTGCTGGGCGGTCTGCTGGGTCTGAGCACGGCGGTGTCGCTGGCTGCGGGATTCCTCGGCGGCGTCCTCTCCGACCGCCTGCGCCGTCGGCGGCTGTTCGTGACGGCGGGCGGCATGGCCATGGCCGGCGGCGCCGCGCTTCTGGCCGCCGCCCCCGGCTGGCCCGGACCGCTCTTCGCGCAGCTCCTCTTCGGCCTCGGCCTGGGTCTGTACTCCACCGTCGACACGGCGCTGGTGGCCGAGGTCCTGCCCGATCGGCAGGCGGCCGGTCGCGACCTCGGCCTCATGAACCTGGCGATCACGGTCCCACAGGTGCTCGCCCCCCTGTTCGGGCTGGGCCTGCTGTCCCTGTCGGGCGGCGATTTCCGGTGGATCTACGCGGCCTCGGCCCTGTTCGCCGTTGTCGGAGCCCTGGCGGTCACGGGCATCCGGCGCGTGCGCTGACGCAGGGATCAGTTCGACGCAGAGTTCATCCGCCGCAGCCAGTCGCGCACGAACAGGCCGGACGGGCTGATCATCGGGTCGGCCCAGCCTCCTTCGCCGGCGGCGCCGGGACGCAGGGCCGCCGAAGTCTCGTCCTTGTCAGTGACCGACCAGTTCAGGCTGCTGACGCCGCGCGCCTCCATGAAGTCCCACCACAGCGCGGTCTCGTCGCGGTCAAGAACGCCGTCGCCGGTGGCTTCGCTGGTTCCCCATTCGGTGACGAACAGGGCGGCGCCCAGCTCCATCGCCCTGACGGCCTTGTCGCGCAGCTCCTGCCGGTGGGTGCCGGCGTAGAAATGCAGGGTGTAGGCGACGTTGTCGAAGGGCAGGGGATCGGCCGCGGCGACGTCCACGTCCTGCGACCAGCTGGGCGTGCCGGCGACGATCAGATTGTCGGGATCATGGGCGCGGATACGGCGGATCACCGCCATGTGGTAGGGCCGGACCACCTCGGCCCAGGAATGGATGTTCAGCGGCTCGTTGTACGTCTCGTAGATCACGTTCGGGCGGTCGCCGTACTTCTCCGCAATGCGGGCGAAGAAGGCGGCGGCGGCCTCCGGCTCCGGTTCGTGCGCGTGCCAGTCGACGATCACGTACAGGCCCTCGGCGATGGCGGCGTCGATCACCGCCTCGGCCTTGGCCATCTCGCGTTCGGGGTTGTCGAGATAGCCGTCGTGGTGAACCGCGATCGCCGCCCGCACCACGGTGACCGACCAGTCGTCCTTCAGCCAGCGGACTGCGTCGGCGTTGTAGTACTGCGGCGCCCACTGGCTCCAGAACAGCGACATGCCGCGCAGGGTCACCGGCTCGCCGTGCTGGTCGACCAGCCGCGTCCCTTCAAGCCTCAGCTGGCCGTGCCGCTCGACCGGCGTTTCGGCCATGGCCGCGCCTGGCAGCAGTGCGAGAAGGGCGAGGGCGAGCAGTCGTCTCAAGGCCGTCTCCTGTCCTCGTCCGGGCAGGCCGGTCCGCGCCTCAGAAGGAGGCGCGGAGGGTCACTGCGAAGCGGCGATCATAGACCCACCACGAGCGGGCTTTCAGCACATCGCTGCCCATCAGCTGTCGGTTCTCGCTGTTGGCGAGGTTGTTGCCCTCGATCGCCAGGCTGACGCCGTCGCGCAGCTCCACGATCACCGAGCCGTCCAGCTGGCCGTAATCGTCCTGCCACATGGGCAGGCGGACGTCGGAGACGTCGCGGTTGGTCAGCAGGTACTTGCCGCGCCAGTTGTAGGCCAGGCGCGCCTGGATCGGGCCCCGCTGGTACAGGCCGATGATGTTCCAGGCCTTCTCCGACAGGCCTTCCAGCGGCAGGCCGTCGATCACCTCGGCGGCGTCCCATTCGCTGATGTACTGCTGCGAGGTCGAGCCTTCGCTGTCGATGTAGGTGAAGTTGGCCTGCAGGCCGAGGCCGCCCAGCCAGCCCGGCAGGAAGTCATAGAACTGCTGGTAGCCGACCTCGAAGCCCTGGATGGTGCCTTCGTCGCCGTTGGTCGGGCCGCTGACCAGGAAGGTGCGGCCCTCGAAGGTCCGCGTGTGCGTCCCGGTGGTGAAGAAGTCCTCGACGTTCTTGCGGAAGGCGGTGAGGTACAGCGAGTGGGTCGACGACGGGTACCATTCCAGCGCCACGTCGAACTGGTCCGCCCGCATCGGCTTCAGCTCGGGGTTGCCCCGCGCCGCGCCGCCCCAGCCCTCGACCACCGTGCCCGGCGCGTTCACCGAGGCCGTCAGGTTCACGAAGGGGAACATCTGGTTGAAGCTCGGCCGGGCGACCGCGCGCGACGCCGCGAAGCGGGCGATGAGCGAGTCGGTCAGCTGGAACTTCAGGTTCAGGCTGGGCAGGACGTCGGTATAGGACTGGCCGCCCGAGACATCGAAGGCGGCGCCCGTGCCGAAGGCCCGGTCGTCAGCGGGCAGACCCGGATAGGTGCTCAGATCCGGCAGGAAGCCCGAGCCGCGGGCCGTGTTCTCGGTCCGCACCACGCGCAGGCCGATGTTGCCCTCGACCGGCACAGGGGTGTTCTCCCAGCCGAACCGCGCCACCGCATAGCCGGCCAGGGTCTGTTCGCTCTGGCGGGACAGGGTTTCGGCGTCGAAGCCGCGCGGGCTCCACTGGGCGTTGCCGCCGATGTTCTCGATCAGGTCCGAATTGCGCAGGTAGCCCCGGGCCAGCCGGATGTCCGGCATCACCACCGTCGGCGCCTGGACGTCGCCGCGGAAGAAGTTGTCGAAGCCGTAGAGCATCGCATACTCGGGAAGGACCTGGTCCATCCAGAGGAAGGGCTCGTTCCACGGGGCGCTCAGCGCCCGCCAGTTGTACTGGGTGTAGTTGTTTGTGACGTCCCGGTCGGTGATCCGGGCGCCGAAGCGGATCGAGCGCAGGACCGGATGCTCGACCTCCCAAGCCACGTCGACGCGCGCGGCCAGCTGCTCGGCCTCGTTGTCGTCGATGTGGTCCATCGCCGCGTGCCAGAAGTAGTTGGACGGGTCGCTGGTGAAGGAGTCGGGGCCGATGCTCGCCACCGGACGGCCGCGGCTGAGGTCGATGTTCACCTCGGGCACATAGGCCGAGCTGAAGATGGTGAAGTCCCAGCCCGCGCTGGCCGACTTGATGTATTGCAGGTCCGCGCTGATCGCCAGGCGGTCAGACGGATAGTAGCGGACGCCCAGCGACAGGTCGTTGCTGGATTCCTCGCGCTCCTGGTGCCGCGACGCCATCCGGTACTGGGTGCCGACCTCGCCGGCCACCGGCTGGCTGCCGCGCCAGTAGCTGATCTGGCTCAGCGAGCCGGTCAGCAGATAGCCGTCCTGGTCGAAGGTGAACTGGCCCCCGCCGGCGGGGATGACGAAGTTGTTGTTGGCGTCGACCTGGGGGATGGCTTCGTAGTTGTCCCAGCGCGTGTCGAAGTCCGAGCGCAGGTACTGCAGGAAGACCTCGGTCTGGTCGTTCGGCCGCCATTGCAGGGCCAGCGCCCCGCCCAGACGTTCCCGCTCCGAGTCCAGGCGTCGCCACGACACCCCTTCGGGGACGTAGAGCGTCTGGTCGGCGGTCAGGCCCAGATAGGCCTGGTCGATCCAGTCCTGGCCGCAGGCGTAGGGGTCGCCGTTGGGGTTCTGCAGGCCGGCGCACAGGGCGTCGTCGGCCAGCCGGCGGGCCCGATAGGGCGAGACCTGGATGCCGTCGGCGCGGCTGGCCAGTTCGGAGTAGGCGAGGTTGGCGAGGATGCCGATCTCGCCCGAGGCGGTGTCGAAGCGGTTGCTGAACAGGATCGAGCCCTGCGGCTTCCACTGTTCGGCGTGGTCGGAATAGTTGGCGCTGATCGAGCC
>JAEZIH010000129.1 GCA_023416055.1 Pseudomonadota bacterium
CTCCTGCGTCTGCAGCAGCTGCTGCCCGAAAGCCGCATCGCCATCGTCTCGGCGCGCGCGGACGCGCACACCGTCTCCATGGCAAGGGCGTTCGGCGTCGACGGCTATCTGAGCAAGGCGGCGGACGTGGAGACCTTGGTGAACGCCGTCGGCGCCTTGCTGAGGGGCGAAACCCTGTTCCCCGCCGACGCCATCGCCGATCCAGTGACAGTCGACTTCCATCGCCGTCTCGCCGCCCTCTCGGCGGCCCAGCTCCGGGTGCTGCGCGAACTGGCCGAGGGCAAGCTGAACAAGCAGATCGCCGCCGACATGGACCTGACCGAAGGCACGGTGAAACAGCACGTATCGGCCATCCTGAAGAAGCTCGGCGTCGCCAATCGCAGCCAGGCCGTCCTCGCGACGGCCCCTATTCTGGGCGGCCTCACCCGCCAGGGCGTAGACGCCCCTCCCGCCCGCGGCGGCTGAACCGGGGTCTGCGCGTCCCGCACTCAGATTTGCAGCCAGGAATCCGGGCAAACACCTTGTTGTCACGTGCGCATGCGAAGCGAGGCTCGATTGCCATCCCTGGCTGGGGCAGCGAACATGCGGTCCCGCCAGCCGAAGTCACTTCTTGGGCGGTATGCCAACGTCCGCAGCTGGCGCCCAAGCGACACCAGCGGGCCCCTCGCTAAGTCCGCGACGTCGTCCGAACGGGAACGTATGCTATCACACGACTGCATCGCGTGAGACCCGATCCGCTGATCGTGCGTTATGTTCGGCGCTCGAGAACAGGAGACTTCCTTGATTGTGCTGACGTCGGTGCTTGCCGCGCTTCTGGCGGCTCCGGAGAGATCTGCAACCCTGAACCTGAACTTCGACTCCGGCGGGCGTTCCGGAGAGGTCATGGTCGCCATCTTCGACGATGAGGACGCGTGGAAGCGTCGGGAGGGCGCCGTTCGCACTCTCAAGGTTCAGCCGGGGCGAACGGTTCGGGTCGAGGGGTTGCGGGCCGGGCGCTACGGGATCATGGCGTTTCTCGACCGCAATGGGGACGGACGCTTGAACACCCTGCCGATCGGCCTGCCGACAGAGCCCTATGGGTTCTCCCGCAACGCGCGCGGCGCATTCGGCCCGCCGGGATGGCGCTCGGCCTCCTTCACCGTCGGCGACGGCCTGGCAACGCAGTCGATCCGGCTACGCTGAGCTGCGCCTTCGAGCGCCCGGATCGCGCGACGCCTCTCCTGAACCGCGGCCTCGGACATCTTCCGTCCAAGCACCGCCGCGCCTTGGCGGAAGAGGGGCTCCTCAAGCAGGCGGCGCGCGCTGGCGCGGAGCAGCAGGCCGGGACTTCGGCGTGAGGCGGTGAGGCCCGCCCCGTGCTCCACCAGTCGTCGACCGTTGTCCGGATGGTCGCGCCCCATCGGCAGGCACAGCACTGGAACGCCGGCCAGCAACGGGCGCATAAGCGTGCCGTGCCCGCCGTGGCAGACGACGAGGTCGCAGAACGGAACGATCCCGTCGTGAGGGGTCCATTCGACCGTCTTCACGTTCGCTCGCTGCGGAAGGTCCTGCGGGCGCGCCGCTGGGCCCGTTGTAACGATCAGATTGATCTCCAGCGGAGCCAGCGCCCGGATGCACCGGGCGTAGAGACGCGACTGGTTCTGGTAGGTGGTGCTGAACGACAGGAGGACGTTCCGGCGATGGGGATCGAGCAGGTCGCTGGGCGTCGGGACCTCGGCGCGATCGATCAGGGGACCGGCGTAGACGAAAGGCTCAGGCGGCCGAGCCTCGTAGTCGAACAGTGCGCTCGATGCGATCACGATGGGCGTCGCGCGCGAGAGCTGAGCGGTCAGCCGGGCGACCGGCACAAGCCCCAGGCCGCGCCTCGCGACGTTGAGGGGTTCGAGGCCGGCGGCGTCGTACCAGCGCCCGATCAAGGTCCGCGCGGACGCTTCCCGGCGCCTCTCGAAGGCGGTTCTTGCCGGAGGCCAGCCGGGACCGAAGGGCGGCAGGTCCAGCCGGTTGGGGAAACACCACAGGTTACCGCTGAGAATAGCGCAGGGCTGGCCCAGCGCCTCGCAGGCCGCAAGCGCCCCAAGGAGGAGTTCGTTGCTCACCACCAGATGGGGACGGAAGGCTCGCACCAGCTCGGTCGTGTCCGCGGCGTAGCGGTCGGCGGGGCCGGTCATGACCGCCCGAGCCACCGCGCGGATGGCGGCCGGCGGCCAGCTGTGGCGCCAGTCGTCCAGCGGATCGTCAGGCTGACCGCCCTTGAAGCGGTTGGGCGCGGTTCGCCACGCCTTGAACTCGAGGTCGGCCGCCTCCGCCTGACGGCGGTTGGCCTCGTCGGATACGAAGAGAACATCGTGACCCCGGTCCTTCAGCAGGCGGGCCATGAGAATGGCGGGCGGCACGTGTCCGCCGCCCTCGTAGTTGGTGAAGAGGAACCTCACGACCTTCGGCTCAGGTTCGCTCCACGCAGCTCCAACAGGTCGCGACTGCCGGTGCAGAAGCAGGCGATGAGGAGCTGACGCTTCAGGATGTCGAAGTGGCGGAGCACGGCCTCGGGGGACTCAAGAGCCGCGCGGAGCACCGGCCCCGCCTGCCCGATGAGGTCGGCGCCCAGCCGGAGGGCCACGGCCGCGTCGACCCCGTGCCGGACGCCGCCCGAGGCGATCAGCGGCATGTCGGGCAGGGCGGCTCTCAACTTCTCTACTGCGGCGGGCGTCTCCAGCCCCCAGCCCTGGAAGGCGTCGGCGACTTTGCGGTCCACCGCCGAGGCGCTGCGCGCGCCCTCGATATCGGCCCAGGCCGTACCTCCGGACCCGGCGACGTCCAGCGCCGCCACCCCGACCCCGGCCAGTGCCCGGCCGACCTCGGCGGAGAGCCCGTAACCGACTTCCTTGACCACCACCGGCCGCTCCAGCTGGCGGATCAAGGTCTCCATCGCCCCGAGCACGCCTTTCCAGCGGCGGTCGCCACCCGCCTGAACGGCCTCCTGCAGGGGGTTCAGGTGGATGATGAGGGCGTCGGCCTCGATCATATCGACCGCCCGCCGGGCTTCGTCGACCCCGTAGCCGGCCACCAGCTGGGCGGCTCCCAGGTTGCTCCAGATCGGCGCGGTGGGCGCCAGCCGCCGCAGCTCCCGTCCCAGCCCCGCTTCTCCCGCCCCCTCGATCGCCACTCTTTGCGAGCCGACGGCGAGCACCAGTCCCAAGGCCTCGGCCGCTTCCGCCAGATGGGCGTTGATCCTGGCGCCGCGAACCGGCCCGCCGGTCATTGAACTGATCACGAAGGGCAGGGGCAGTCGGCGCCCCCACCACTCGACCGAAAGATCGATCTCGTCCAGGTCGAGCTCGGGCAGGGCGCAGTGTTCCAGCTGATAATCATCGAAGCCCGAGCGCCGCTTCTGCGCTTGCTGGCCGAGGGCGAGGTCCAGATGTTCGTCCTTGCGTCGCAGAATCTCCGCATCTGCGGGAACGCCAAGCGTCGCCGTGCGCTCATTTGACATTCGGGGGCCTCCGGCTTTCGGCGTGAACGGGAGCGGGCGCATGGGCCCTGTTGAGTCGCGGCTTCAGGTCTGCCGGGAGGCGCTTGAAGCGGCTTTGTCGGAGGCGCTTCCGGACACCGTCGACCTGACCGCATTGCGCGCGGCGCGCTCGGCGGTCCTCTCGCCCGGAAAGCGCATTCGGCCGCTGCTGGCCATTCTCGTCGCGGAGCATCTGGGCGTTCCGCTGGAGCGGGTGCTGCCCGCCGCCGTCGCCCTGGAGATGATCCACGCCGCCTCGCTCGTCCTCGACGATCTTCCCTGCATGGATGACGCCGAGCGCCGCCGCGGCGCGCCTACCCTGCACCGCATCTATGGCGAGGACATCGCCCTGCTGGCGGTGATCGCCCTGGTCAACGGCGCCTATGGCGTGCTCGCCGCCGCCTCCCCGGCAACGGACGGCCAGCGCGCCGGCTGGGCGCAGGCGCTCGCCCGCGCCGTCGGCCCGCTGGGCCTCATCGGTGGACAGGAGCGGGACCTGCGGGGAGGAGAGGGGGCGACGGTCGAGGACATCCGCCACCTCCACCGGCGCAAGACGGCGGTGCTGTTCGTCGCCGCCGCCGAGATGGGCGCCATCGCCGCAGAAGCCGATGAGCCGACGCGCATGGCCGCAGCGCGCTTCGGCGAGGCGCTGGGGCTCGCCCTGCAAGCCTTCGACGACCTGGCCGATGCCGCGGACGCCGCGGAGATCGCGCGCGGCTCCAACCTGCTGCACCGGCTCGACCCGGCGGCAGCGGAGGCCGAGGCTCGCGCCCGTTTGACCGAGGCCAGCGAGGCGCTGGGCGCCGCGGATCGCCGGCTGTCCCAGGTGGCCCCCTATGTTGAACTCCTGCTGTCGCGCATGGTCGCCGCCGCGTAGAGTGAGGCCGTGATCCTTCTGCGCGACATCGCCTGCTTCCTTATCGCCCTGCTGGGCATGGAGGCGGTCGCCTGGGCCAGCCACCGTTGGTTGATGCACGGGCCTCTGTGGTTCCTGCACCGCTCGCACCATGAGCCGCGGCGCGGGGCTTTTGAGTTCAACGACCTGTTTGCGGTGTTCTTCGCGCTTCCAGCCATCGCGATGTTCTGGATCGGCGCCCGGAACGGCTGGAGCTGGATGGTCTGGGCGGCCGCCGGCGTCACCGCCTACGGAGCGCTCTACGCCCTCGTTCACGATGGGCTGGTGCATCAGCGTTGGCGGTTCCGCATCGCGCCGCGACACGGCTATCTGCGGGGTCTCGTTCAGGCCCATCGCCTGCACCACGCCGTGCGCGAGCGCCGGGGCGCGGTTTCGTTCGGCTTCCTCGCCCCGCAGGACGTGCGCCGGCTGGCGCAGCAGCTCAAGCAAGGCAGGCTCCACCGCTCAGACCCGCGTCCACAGGTCCGGGCGGGCGGGGATCGGCCGCAAACCTTCGATCCGGCTCCATAGGGCGATTCCGGTTCCTCGGGCCGCCAGCCACAGTTTGAGCGGACGCGGCACCACCATGCGGCTGTCGAGAGCTTCCGGGCCCCGGCGACCTATGCGGCGACCAATCTCGCGGTAGACGCCGCGAGCGGCTGCCGTGGCGAGCGCGGCGCGCAGAGGCAGGGCGCGAACGCCGCGACGGGCGGAGTCATAGTAGAGTTCCGCCGTGGCCAGCAACTCCCGGGCGGCTGCATGAAGCGCCTCGCGCGGCGCGGCCAGCACCCCGTCGGGCGTAGGCTCGACGCCCTGGGCCCGCAGGGACTGGGCCGGCAGATAGACTCGCCCCGCCCGCGCATCCTCGATGATGTCGCGCACGATATTGGTCAGCTGGAAGGCCAGCCCCAAATCCTGGGCGCGGCGGAGGGCGGCGGGGTCTCTCGCGCCCATGATCTCGGCCATCATCACCCCGACGACGCCGGCGACGCCCCAGCAATACTCGAGCAGTTCGGACAGGGTTTCGTAGCGGCGCGCCTCGACATCCATGGAAAAGCCGTCGAGCAGGATCATCGGTCCCTCGGGCGAAAGCTGTCGGCGCCGGGCGACGGACTGCAGCGCCTCGAACGGCGGCGAGCTGACCGGTCGTCCCGCGAGGGCGTCGGCGGTCTGGCGGCGCAGCGCCTCGAGACGCGCTTGCCGGGTTGCCGGCGTGAGCGCCTCGAACCCGTGACCCAGGTCCTGACCGTCGATCTGGTCGTCGCAATAGCGGCACCAGGCATAGAGCGCCCAGACGTCCTCGCGCAGCGCCTGATCGAACAGCCGGGTGGCGGCCCGGAAGCTGGCCGAACCCTGCACCATCACCTGGCGATTGAGGGCGGCGTCTGTCATGCGGCCTCGCGGATGGGGAAGTCGGCGGCGATGACCGAGGCGGTGGCCTTGGCCGAACCGACCACGCCCGGCACGCCGGCGCCGGGATGCGAGCCGGCCCCGACGAAGTAGAGGTTGCGCAGCACGTCGTCGCGGTTGTGGACACGGAAGTAGGCGCTCTGGGTGAGGATCGGCTCCAGGGAAAAGGCTGCGCCCAGGTGCGAGCGGAGCTCTCCCTGGAAGTCGAGCGGGGTCAGCATCCGCTGGGTGACCAGCCGCGAGCGCAGGCCTGGCAGGGTCCGCCGCTCGAGGGCGTCGAGGATCCGGTCGGCGTATTTCGGCCCTTCGATGTGCCAGTCGATCGGCTGCGTCAGGTTGGGCACCGGCGACAGGGCGTAGTAGGCGCTGCAGCCCTCTGGAGCCAGCGAGCGGTCGCTGACGCTGGGCGCATGCAGATAAAGGGAGAAGTCCTCCTGCAGCGGTTCCGCGCCGCAAATCGCCTGCACCAGTTCGCGATAACGCGGCCCGAACAGGATGGTGTGGTGGCGCAGCTCCGGCGGCGGCGCGCCGCGAAGGCCGAAATAGACGACGAACAGCGACATGGAGAAGCGCCGCTGCTTGAGGCGCCGGGCGGCGTCGCGGCCGCGGGCGTGGTGGCCGAGGAGCCGGTCGTAGGTGTGCACCACCTCGCCGTTGGAGGCGACGATGTCGGCCGGCAGGAAGTCGCCGCCTTCGGTCTCGACACCGACGGCCCGCTCGCCCTCGACGCGGATCCGCGCCACCGGCGTGGACAGACGGATTTCGCCGCCAAGGTCGGTGAACAGCCGCGCCAGACCCGACACCAGGGCGCCGGTGCCGCCGCGCGGGAACCACACCCCCCACTTCCGCTCCAGCGCGTGGATCAGGGCATAGATGGAGGAGGCGGCAAAGGGGCTGCCGCCGACCAGAAGGGTGTGGAAGCTCAGCGCCTGCCGCAGGTGCTCGTCCTTCACGAAGGACGACACCATGGAATAGACGCTTCGCCACGCCTGCAGCTTCATCAGCTGCGGCGCGGCCCGCACCATGGAGGCGAAATCCATGAAGGGCACGTGCCCGAGCTTCACGTAGCCTTCCTCGAACACCTCGCGGGAATAGGCCAGGAAGCGGCGGTAGCCCTCCACGTCGGCCGGGTTGAGGGCCCGAATCTGGGCGTCCAGCTGATCCTGGTCATTGACGTAGTCGAAGACCTGACCGTCTTCCCACAGCAGCCGGTAGAAGGGCGACACCGGCAGCAGCTCGACATAGTCGGCCAGCCGCCGTCCTGAGAGGGCGAACAGCTCCTCGAGGCAGCTCGGGTCGGTGATCACCGTCGGGCCGCCGTCGAAGGTGAAGCCGTCCTGGCGATAGACATAGGCGCGCCCGCCGGGCTGGTCGCGCGCTTCGACCAAGACGGTCCGATGGCCGGCGGACTGCAGCCGGATGGCGAGCGCCAGACCTCCGAAACCGGCTCCGATGACGACGGCGTCAGCCAAGGGCGACCTCCCGGGACTGCAGGCGAATGGCGCTGAGGGCGGCGCGCACCGGCACCGGCGGCCTGCCGGACAGGACGCGCGCCTGGTCGGCCAAGGTGAGGCGGTTGGCGTAGAAGCGCTCGATCAGCGGCTGGGGCAGGCGATAGAAGCGCTCCAGCACGGCGTACCGGCGCTCGGGCGACGCCGCTCTGAACAGCATGCGGTTCAGCAGGCGCAGATAGCCGCCGCGCCGCCAGATCTCTTTCGCACGAGTGGCGACCAGCCGTCGGGCCGCCGCCGTCGTCAGCTCCGGCAGGCCGGCGATCCGGTCGGCCATCCGCGCGGCGTCCGGCAGGGAATAGCCCGTGGTCGGGTGAAACAGGAGCGCCCGCATGCCGAGGGGCGCCGTGGTGCCGTCCAATTGGCGCCAGTAGGCGTCGAAGTCGCCGCCCAGCACGATCGGCAGCACGCCGGTCTCGCGCTGCACCTCCTCCACGATCCGCCAGCGTCGGGCCCGGGCGTAGCGGCGCACCTCGGTGGTCAGGTCCGCCACCGGCAAGGCGGGCCCGTCGCTGTAACGGGTGTCCTCGACCAGCAACCGCCGCTCGTCCAGCGGCAGCACATAGAAGAAGCGGAACCCGTCGGCCTGGTGAACCCTGGCGTCCATGATCAGCGGCCCGTCGACGCCGTGCGGCCTGTCCAGTCGGACCTCCAGCCCCACGAACTTCTGCCACGCCAGCTGCAGGTGGGGCGAGGCCGAGGCGCCGCGGGCGTCCAGAATCAGGGGGGCGTGGAACCGCTCGCCGTCTGTCAGCCGCGCCTCGTCGCCGGAGACTGCCGCCACTTCAGCGCCGTGGACTGTCGCGCCCGGGAGCACAGCCTCTCGTGCGGCGTCCAGGTCGGGGCTGCTGATGCGGCCGTAGCCGGTGGGGAGGCGGCGGTCATGCTCGGGAAAGCGGACCTCGTACCCGGGCCAGTGATTGGCCATCAGCGGTCGCAGCCAGGCGAGCCGGGCGGCCCCCAGGTCGGAATCGAAACAGCACCAGGTGTGCGGTTCCCGCCCTTGGGCGCCCCTCTCGAGAACGCGAATGGTCAGCGCAGGATGACGGTGTTTCAGGCGAATGGCTGCAAGCGAGCCGGCCAGACCGGCGCCGAGGATGAGAACGTCCGAAGACCTGGGAGCAGAGGTCAAGGCCGCGCACCCGCGGGCTCATCATAACAACTGAGTTTCGCCATGACGCCGCCCTCGTTCGCCCCAGCAACGCTTGCCGGCAGATTCGGTTTCACCGGGCTCCCAACCGTGTGGGGCTGTCTCGGCATCCCAACGCTCATCGGTAGCAGGTCTGTAGCTCGTTATGATCAGCGTGGTGATGTCACGGATGGTCGAACGCAGGCTTACCTTCGCCGGCCTGTCAGACGTGCGTGGCGGCCGCCCGCCAAGGTCGGAACTGGCGCTGAACAGCTGCAGCGAGCGTAGGATGACCGGCGACAGGGAGGCGACCTCAGTGGAGGTTGGCCATGCGCCAGTCTGACCTGTTCATTCAACCCAAGCGCCCCTGGAACGCCGGTCGGCTGATCGGCCCCAAGGCGCCGCTGAAGCCGAAGCACATCTGGGCCATTCGACAGCAGTTGAAGGTGGCCAAGAGAGTGCGCGATCTTGCGATGTTCAACTGCGCCCTGGACGCCAAGCTACGGGCTTGTGACCTGGTTCGGCTCCGCGTCAGCGACGTAGCGCCCGGCGGGGCGCTGCGTCAGCGTTCAATCGTCATCCAGCAGAAGACCGGAAGGCCGGTGCCGTTCGAGATCACGGAGCCGGCGCGCGATGCGATCGCGAATTGGCTGAAGCTCCGCGGCGAGCGCGAAGATGACTGGTTGTTCCCGAGCCGCA
>JAEZIH010000140.1 GCA_023416055.1 Pseudomonadota bacterium
CCCTGGTTGGCCCACTCGTAGCTGACCAGACGGGCGGCGGGGGCGGTCGGCAGCACCAGCGGCGCGCCGGCGGGCGTCTTCGGCGTACGACCGTCCAGCAGCACCGCCCAGCCGCCCTCCCCTTCGCCGACATGCACCGTCTTCCAGAAGCGCTTCAGGCGCTCCTCGGACTCGCGGAAGCCCTTGCGGGCGGCGACGTTGGGGTCGAGCGGGGGGATGTGGGGCATGGCGGGTCTCAGGCGGCGCGGTTCAGGTCGGCGAAACTGTCCAGCACGACGTTCAGTTCGGCGAAGCTGGTCGCCACGTGGCGGGCGCCGGCGGCGCGCTGCTCCTTGGCGGTGTGGAAGCCCCAGGCGACGCCCAGCGGCAGGACGCCGGCGTTGACGGCCATGGCGGCGTCATGGGCGGTGTCGCCGATCATCACCGTGGTGGCGGGACAGGCGTCGCAGGCGGCCATGGCCGCGTGCAGCATGGCCGGGTCGGGCTTGCCGGGGCCGTCCTCGGCGCAGTGGCTGGACAGGAACAGGTCGCCCCAGCCCGCGCGGGCCAGGTTGCGGGCCACGCCGCGGCGGTTCTGGCCGGTGGCGAGCGCGAGCCGCCAGCCGTCCCGGCGCAGGCGGCGCAGGTGGTCCATGGCGCCATCGTACAGCGGCTCCTCGTGACCCTCGGCGTACATGCGCTGGAAGCTGGCCCGGAAGCCGGCGATGAAGCGGTCGAGGGTGGGCGCGTCGAGGCCGGGTTCGAGCACCGCCATGGCCTTCTCCAGCGACAGGCCGACGATCTGGCGCACGCGGTCGTAGTCCGGTTCGGGCAGGCCGATGTCGCGCGCGGCCTCGCAGGCCGCGCGGTGGATCGAGGCGCGGCTGTCCACCAGGGTGCCGTCGATGTCGAAGACCGCCAGCGGCCTCATCGCATCCGCCTCACGCCCTCGAAGGGATCGCCCTCGTCGCCCTCGGCCGGCTCGAAGCCGAAATGGGCGAAGCCGGCCTTCATCTCGGGGCTCAGCGGCGCGACCACCTTCAGGACGCCGCCGCGCGGATGGTCCAGCTCGATGCTGCGGGCGTGCAGCTGCAGCTTCAGGATGCCGGACAGCTCGCGGGACTTGTCGTCGCCGTATTTGGGGTCGCCGAGAATCGGATGGCCGATGGCGGCCATGTGGGCGCGCAGCTGGTGGGTGCGGCCGGTGAAGGGGCGCAGCGCCATCCAGGCGGCGCGGTGCGAGGCGCGGCTGATGGTGGCGAAGGCCGTCTCGGCCGGTTCGGCGCGCGGGTCCTTGCGGTCGGCCGGGCGCATCATCTCGAAGTCGGCGATGCCGGTCTTCTTCAGCGGCAGGTCGATCTGGCCGGCGGGCGGTTTCGGATTGCCGATGACGATGGCCCAGTAGGTCTTCTTCGCCTGTCGGCGGGCGAAGGCCCCGGCCATGCGCCTGGCCGCCTCCGGCCCCTTGCCCAGCAGCAGGACGCCGGAAGTGTCCCGGTCGAGGCGGTGCACCAGCCGCGGGCGTTCCATCCCCTCCCCCCAGGCGCCCAGTAGCCGGTCGACGTGGCGGCTGGTCTTGGTCCCGCCCTGCACCGCCAGGCCGTGCGGCTTGTTCAGGGCGATGACCATGTCGTCCTCGTAGAGCACGAGGCTTTTGGCGAAGCGGATGTCATGGTCCGACAGGGCGTGCGGGTCGCCGGCGCGGCGCGAGCTGTCCTCGGGGATCGGCGGCACGCGCACGGCGGCCCCGGCGGTCAGCCGCGCGTCGGGCTTCACCCGCGCCCCGTCGACGCGGATCTGGCCCGAGCGGGCCATCTTCTGCACCTGGATGTTGGACAGGTGCGGCCAGCGCCGCCGGAACCAGCGGTCCAGCCGGATGCCGTCCTCGGCCTCGGCGACATAGAGGGTCTTCACCTCGCGCTTCGGCGCGTCGGCGGGCGGGGTTTCGTCAGTCAAGGCGCGACTCCGAAGGCGCGGCGGGCGACCATCAGGCCGGCGAACAGGGCGGCGATCGACAGGACCACCGACAGGGCGACATAGCCGCCGGCCATGGCGAATTGGCGGCGCTCTATCATCAGCGCCGTCTCCAGCGAGAAGGCCGAGAAGGGGGTGAAGCCGCCCAGCAGCCCGACCGCGGCGAACAGGCGGAGGGTCTCGCCCTGCGCTCCGCCGCGGAAGGCCAGCCAGCCGGCCAGCAGCCCCATCAGCAGGCCGCCGACGACGTTGACGGTCAGCGTCCCCCACGGCCAGCCGGTCGCCGGCAGCAGCCGGCCGACGCCATATCGGGCGACGGCTCCGAGCGCTCCTCCGGCGGCGACGATGAGAAGACGTGTCATGCTGCGCGGCTTATACACATCCGGACGGCTTGTGTGAGCCGACAGCTCGGGCATCATCGGCGGCCGGGCGGCGAGTGATCGCCGGCATGAAGGGGGCCTCATGCTCTGGTTCTTCGTCGCGGGCGCGCTGGCCGGGGCCTTCTGGGGGCTGGTGGCGGCGTTCTGCCTGAAATGGGCGCGCAAGTCGCCGAAGATGCCGACCTGGCCCATAGTGAGCGGCCTTCTCCTCGGCCTCGCGGGCGGGCTGATCCAGTTTGCCCGGTGGGGACCATGACCGACCTGATCCTCGCTATCCTCCACCACTTGGCGGTGTTCGCACTGGTCGGGACCATGATCGTGACGCGAATGCTGCTCAGCGGGCCCGAAGTGGACGTCACCAGGGTGGCGCGGTTCGATGCGGGCGCAGGCGGGCTGTCGACCCTGGTGGTGATCGTGGGCGTGTGCCGCGTGCTCCTGGGCGGCAAGGGCTGGGCCTTCTACGAGGCCAACCCCTTCTTCTGGGCCAAGATCGCCAGCTTCCTGATCATCGGCCTGCTGACCCTGCCGGGGACAGTGGCGTTCCTGCGCTGGAAGAAGGCGGAGGCGGCCAACCCCGCCTTCCGGCCGGACCCTGCGCGGATGGCGGCGCTGCGCCGGTTGACCGGCTGGCAACTGCTGATGCTGGTCCCCCTGCTGGCCTGCGCCGCGGCCATGGCGCGCTGGCCGTTCTGAGCCGCCTGACCGAAACTTCACTTGCCCGGCGGCAGGGTTAACGGCGATACCCGAACGGCGGCGCTTCGCGCTGCGGGAGAACGCCGTCGGCCCGGCGGCGCGCTCGCGCCATAGTGACGGGTCACGTTCGAGGGGACCGCCGAAGCGCCATGTCGCACGACGATCATCATCATCCCGGCCCCGCGCCGGTCAGCGACGGCGGCCACGGCGGCCACGGCTTCGACCAGCGCATCGGCGCGGGCATTGACGCGCCGGCCAACCCGCCTCCGCCCGGCGCCGCCGACCACGCCGACCGGCACGTCCCCGGCCGCACGCCGTCGGGTATGCGCGTCAGCCGCGCCGCCGAGGGCACCCTGCGCCCGATCCAGGACAGCGAGGTCTTCTCCACCGACCCGGCCGTGATCGAGGCGGTGTCGTCGCACATCGACGAGTATTTCAACCAGCCGCTGGACATCTTCCCCTTCTGGGAGACCGAGAAGAAACCGGACCGCTTCCACGTCCTGTTCGGACGGCAGATCGAGGAACGCTTCCCGGTCGACCGCGACCTGCGCAGCCATATCCACGACTATGGACGCCGCGTGTTCAAGGCCCTGTGCGTGCACGTCTTCACCAAGCGGTTCATGCAGGGGCTGTCGCTGGTCGGGCTGGCGGCCCTGGCCCTGATGGGGCCGACCTGGTTCACGACCTGGACCGGCTCTCAGCCCATGGGCCTGGGGCTGGCGGTCGGGGCCATGCTGGCCATCGTCGGCCTGTTCGCCGGGATCCAGCAGATCCTGTTCATCCAGTACCGCTTCCGGCTGGAGAACGACTCCTACGAGCTGTCGCGCGAGATCGTGCAGCGGACGCGCGAGCTGCAGAACCTGTTCACCCACGCCCGCGCCCTCTCGGACCAGGCCGAGACCCTGTACCAGCAGGACGGCAAGGGCTGGGGCCAGCGGGCCCTCTATCTGACCCGTCTGGTGATGTGGATGGGCGCCCGCATGGAGTACCTCGAGAAATACGTCCAGATGGAGCTGTGGCGGGTGCGCCGCGAGCGCTACTGGATGCGCTGGTTCTCGCGCTTCATGACACCGCTGGTGCTGATCGCCGGCCTGGCCGTGGTGGCGCTGGAGCCGGCCCCGGCCGAGGCCGGGGTGTTCCGCGCCCTGCAGGGCCTCGCGGTGCTGCTGGGCGTGGCGATCAGCTGGATGTCCTACTTCCTGTGGCAGACCCCGGTCTCGGCCATCCAGGACAAGCTCGGCGTCGACGGCTGGGTCCGCTACGCCTCGCTTGACGTCGACAACGCCGTCGCCGACCAGGTGCGCCGCGACAAGGAGCGGCTGGTCGAGTACCGGGCTCTGACGCGGGGGGGAAGGTAGGCTCTAGCTCCTGCTGCGCCAGCCCAGGCTGTCCTGCACGCTGCGGGCGTCATAGGCCGTCGGCCTGTCCGGCCGTTCGCCATTCCCCATGACGACTTCGAGCGTGGTCGAGGTCGGCGCCGGCCCGCTGAAGTTCAGGCCGACGCCGACGCCGACGCCCGAACTGCGATAGCTGCCGTAGTGGCCGCCGTAGCTGCTCGACCCGGCCCCGATGGAGACGCTGGGCCGCAGGCCGCCGGCGCGGTCCAGCCGCCCGTCGGTCCAGCGCTGGGTCACCTCGAACCAGTCATAGCCCTGCGCCGTGGTCAGTTCGGCGGCGCGCAACAGGGCGAGATCCGCCACCGGCCCGGGCGCGCCGACGCCGTTGTAGGTGACGCGGTAGCGGTTGGATTCGATCCTCTGCTCGCTGTAGCCCTGCCCGCCCTCCCCCATCTGCGGGCCGTAGGGCGCCAGGCTGGCGCAGGCCGTCAGCATCAGGCCGGCGGCGGCGATCAGAGGCAGGGTCAGGCGTTTCATGGCGCAGGCTCCGGGCTGTGCTGGAAAAGCGTGGCGGGCCGACACAGGTTCCCTCTCCCGGCGGGAGAGAGCTTGAGCGCCCAGGAGCCCGACAGGGCGATTGGCTGCGCGAAAGGGTGAGCCTTTGATCAAGCATCAGCCCCTCACCCTTTCGCCTTGCCGCTCGCTTTG
Source organism: Pseudomonadota bacterium (assembly GCA_023416055.1). GTDB lineage: Bacteria > Pseudomonadota > Alphaproteobacteria > Caulobacterales > Caulobacteraceae > Brevundimonas. The sequence goes on from JAEZIH010000140.1 coordinate 5,072, forward strand.
CTCGCGGAGGCTCAAGCCCTCTCCCCATGGGAGAGGGAAGTCAGACCGGCCGCCTCCGCAAGGGCGACGAAATCCGCCGGAGGAGGCGCGTCCACCGTCATCCGGCCACCCTCGGGGTGCGGAAAGGTCAGCTTTGCGGCGTGTAGCATCAGGCGGGGCGCCGCCCGCCCGGCCAGCGTCAGGGCCCCGCCGTAGCGCACGTCGCCGACCAGCGGCCGGCCGATGGAGGCCATGTGGACGCGTAGCTGGTGCATGCGGCCGGTCTTCGGCTCCAGCTCGACCAGGGCCCCCTCCTCGGAGGCAGCGATGGTGCAGTAGCGACTGAGCGAAGCCTGCGCCCCCGGCGCGTCGGGCGCGGCGACGCGCATATAGCTCTCGCGGCCGACCTCCTGACGCAGCAGCGGCGCGTCAATCGTGCCCGCCGGGGGCTCCGGCGCCGAAGCCACCAGCGCGAGATAGATCTTGTCCACCCTGCGCGCCTGCAGCGCCTTGCCGAGGAAGCCGGCCGCCGGCTTGGTCTTTGCGGCGAGGATGACGCCGGAGGTATCGCGGTCGAGCCGGTGCACCAGCTCCGGGCGCTTGCCGTTGGAGCGCATGAAAGCCCACAGCAGGTCGTCGAGGGTGTGCGCCTTGATCCGCCCGCCCTGGCTGGAGAGGCCCGCCGGCTTGTTCAGGACCAGCACGTGCGCGTCCTCGTGCAGCACCCACGAGCGGACGGCGGCGACTTCTTCGTCGGACAGGGAAACGGGGGCGCGGGCGGTCACCCGGCGTGCATAGCCGCCGCGCGCGCCCCCGTCAGCCCGTCAGCGCAGCACGCCCTTCTTCGACATGGTCCAGGCGTACCAGACGAAGAAGACGCAGGCGGCGCCGATGATCAGCTGCATCCACCACATGTCGCCCATCACCTCCATCCCGTTCGACATGCCGAAGGCGTAGACGGCCCCCGCCAGCCAGCCGAGGAAGGACAGCACGAACACCGGCATGGCCACCTTGCGCCGCAGCAGCAACAGGATAGCGCCCAGCAGCCCGCCCCAGACGCCGATCGCCCAGGCGGCGTGCGTCCACGACGGCATGGCGTTGAAATACGCCAGCTGATCGGGCGTCATGCCCATCTGCTCGAACCACTGGTCGCGGTTCGTCTGGGTCATGACGTAGTCGTAGCAGCCGAACCCGTTCCACAGGGCGGCCACTATCCCCACCACCCACAGGTGCCAGGGCGTCCGCGTCGTCATCGAGGTCGTTTCGGTCATCGTCCCCTCCCAAGGATTTCCGATGCGGGGAGGATGCGCCGTAATTGACGTTACGGCAACGCTCAGCCGCCGGTCCCGTCGGCCTCCGCCTGCAGACGCGCCCTCAGCGCGGCCCAGCGCTCCAGCCGCTCGCGGATCTTCGCCTCGTGGCCCTCCCCCTTCGGCTGGTAGAAGGTGCGGCGCTCCATTTCGTCGGGGAAGTAGTCGGCGCCCGAAAAGCCCTCGGGCGTGTCGGGGTCGTACTGGTAGCCCTTGCCGTAGCCGAGCGACTTCATCAGCTTCGTCGGCGCGTTGCGGATGTGGGCGGGCGGCATCAGCGAGCCGGTCTCGGCCGCCGCCCGCTTCGCCGCCTTGAAGGCTTCGTAGACCCCCACGGACTTGGGCGCGGTGGCGAGGTGGACCACCGCCTGGGCCAGCGCCAGCTCGCCCTCTGGGGAGCCGAGGAAGTCGTAGGTGTCCTTGGCCGCATTGGCGACGAGGATCGACAGGGGGTCGGCCTCGCCGATGTCCTCGACCGCCATGCGCACGATGCGACGGGCGAGGTACAGCGGGTCCTCGCCGCCGTTGAGCATCCGCGCCAGCCAGTAAAGCGCCGCGTCGGGGTCTGAACCGCGAACCGATTTATGCAGCGCAGATATGAGGTTGTAGTGCTCTTCTCGACTTTTGTCGTAGGCGGGCGCGCGCTTCTGCAGGATTCCGGCGAGGGCCTGAAGGTCCAGCGGCTCGGCGACGTCGAGGCCGAACAGGACCTCGGACATGGTCAGCAGGTAACGGCCGTCGCCGTCGGCGAGGGCGGTCAGGGCCTGCCGCGCCTCGGAGGTCAGCGGCAGGCGTTTTCCTTCCTGCGCCTCGGCTCGGATCAACAGTTGATCGAGGGCGGCGTCATCGAGCCGCTTGAGCACGAAGACCTGGCTGCGCGACAACAGGGCGCCGTTCAGTTCGAATGACGGGTTCTCGGTGGTCGCCCCGACGAGGGTGACGATCCCCTCCTCCACGAAGGGCAGGAAGCCGTCCTGCTGGGCGCGGTTGAAGCGGTGGATTTCGTCGACGAACAGCAGGGTCGACTGGCCGGCCGCGCGGCGCATGCGGGCCTGCTCGAAGGCCTTCTTCAGGTCGGCGACGCCGGAGAAGACGGCGCTGATCTGCTGGAACTGGTAGCCGGCGGCCTGGGCCAGCAGCCGGGCGATGGTGGTCTTGCCGGTGCCGGGCGGCCCCCACAGGATCATCGAGCCGAGGCGGCCGGCCTCGACCATGCGCCGGATCGGCCCGCCCTCGCCCAGCAGGTGATCCTGGCCCACCACCTCGTCGAGGCTGCGGGGCCGCAGGCGGTCGGCCAGCGGGGCGTCGGGCGGATGGATGCCGGAGGCTTCGAACAGATCGGTCATGCGGATGCAGAGATAGGCGTTCGCGGCGCGGTTTTCACGCGCTAGTGTGGCGCCGAGGGAGGACGCGGTCATGGACGCAGATCACGCACAGCAGGGACCGACCGGGGGCGTCGCGCCCCATCTGACCATCCCGTCGCGCGGCGGACAGGCGGCGGTCGAGTTCTACCAGCGCGCCTTCGGGGCCGAGGTGCTGCGGACCATGCCGGCCGAGGACGGCGAGCGGCTGATGCACGCCCACCTGCGCATCAACGGCGGCAGCGTCATGCTGCACGACGAGTTCCCCGAGTACGACCACGAGCAGGACATCGTGCCGAAAGGCGTGGTCCTGCACCTGCAGGTCGACGACGCCGACGAATGGTGGAACCGCGCCATCGTCGCCGGGGCCGTGCCGGTGCATCCGCTGGCCGACCAGTTCTGGGGCGACCGCTACGGCCAGCTGAAGGATCCGTTCGGACACAGCTGGTCGATCGGCAGCCCGATCCGAGGCTAGCGGATCACCCCGCTGATGCGCCGGCCGCGACGGTCGATCACCACCTCCGAGCCGCGCGGCAGGTTCATCACCTGGTCGACCGAGGTCACGGCCCGGCCGTTCACGGCAACGATGATGTCCCCGACCAGCAGGCCGGTGCGGTTGGCGTAGCTGCCGCGCTGGACCGTTCCGACGATAACGCCGGTAGCGAAGGGGTCGCCGCCCAGGCTGTCCGCCAGCGCCGGATTGAGCGCCAGCACCTGGGCTCCGCTGAGCACGCCGTTGCGGACCAGCTGCGCCTTGTCCACGTCGGCGTCGCCCGGCAGGCGCTGGACGCGGGCCTGCAGGGTGGTCGGACGGCCGTCGCGGAGGACCGTCACCTCGATGTTCGAGTTCGGTTCGCGGGTGCCGACGCGGAAGTTCAGGCCGCTCTGGTCGTTGACCTCGGCGCCGTCGATGGCGGTGATGATGTCGCCTTCGCGCAGGCCCGCGCGGTCTCCGGGGCCGCCCTGCCAGACCTCGGTCACGACGAGGCCGCGCGGCCGCTCGAGGCCGAGGCCGCGGGCGATGTCGCCGGTGACGCTCTCGCCCTTCACGCCCAGCCACGGGCGCACCACGGCGGTGGCCCCGCCGACGGCGGAGTCCACCACCCGCTTGACCATCGACGCCGGCACCGCGAAGCCCACCCCCGACGACGAGCCCGAACGGGAGAAGATGGCGGTGTTGATGCCGATCAGGTCGCCGTCCATGTCGACCAGCGCCCCGCCCGAGTTGCCGGGGTTGATGGCCGCGTCGGTCTGGATGAAGGAGCCGGCGTCCGAGATGCCGGTCTCGGTCCGGTTCAGGGCCGAGATGATGCCGTTGGTGACGGTCTGGCCGACGCCGAAGGGATTGCCGATGGCCAGCACCAGGTCGCCGACCTGCTGCTCCTCGCGATCGTCGATGCGCAGGGTGGGCAGGGCCTCGTTGACGCCCTCCAGCTGCAGCACGGCGATGTCCGAGCGCTCGTCGGCCAGCACCACGCGGGCGGCGAACTCGCGGCGGTCGTTCAGGGTGACGCGGATCTGCTGCATGCCCTGGATGACGTGGTTGTTGGTCACCACCACCCCGTCGGGACGCACGATCACGCCCGAGCCGATGGAGCCGACCCTCTGGGTCTGGGGGCCGAAGCCGAACATCGAGAAGAACGGGTCCTGCACGCGCTGGACGCCGCGGGCGGAGATGTTGACCACGGCGGGGGCAGCCTCGCGCACCACGGGGGCGAAGCTGGCCTTCATCGACAACGCGTCAGCAGGGAGGACGCGGTTGTCGGCGAAGACGCCGTCCTGGGCCCGTGTGTCGTCAGGCTGGCCGCAGGCGGCGAGAGTCAGGGCGAAGGCGATCGCAAGGCTGCTGGTCTTCATCATGATCCGGCTTTGGTGACGTCGGCGCCCGATTTGTCCGCGTCTTTTGGACGTGATCAAGGCACGGCGACGCTCAAACGGCCACGTTTTCCTCGCGTTCCGCCCGGCGGCCGACCACCCAGCCGACCAGGGCGGCCAGCAGCAGCACGCCGGCGGCGATGAAGAAGGCCAGCCCCGGATGCGGCACAGCGGCCTCCTCCCCGGCCGAGATCGAATAGACCCAGCCGAAGAACAGCGGCGAGGCGACGCCGGCGATCGAGGCGACGCTCATGTTGGCGCCCTGCAGCTGGCCCTGCTCGTCCTCGCCGACGCGGCGGGTCATCAGCGACTGGAGGGTGGGCATGGCCAGACCCCACAGGGCGTTGGGCAGCATGGCGAGAATGAACGACAGGCCGGTCGGGGCCCAGCCCATCAGGGCGATGCCGACGGTGCCGCCGAACAGGCCCAAGACCATGGTGGCGCGGTCGCCGAAGCGCTTCACCACAGGCCCGACGAGGACGCCCTGGACCAGCATGTCCAGCACCCCGACCATGGCCAGCAGCAGCCCGACCTGCCCGGGGCCCCAGCCGTAGCGCAGGGCGGCGTAGAGCACGAACACCGCCGAGAAGACGTGGTGGGCGAAGTAGAGCAGGAAGTTGACCACGGCCAGGCCGCTCAGCTCGGCGTGGCGGCGCAGCAGGATCAGGGCGCCGACCGGATTGGCCCGGGCCCAGCTGAACTTCATCCGCTTCTCCGGTGTCAGGCTCTCTGGCAGGACGAGGAGGCCGTAGAGGAAGGTCACGCCCGACAGGCCGGCGGCGAACCAGAAGGGCACGCGCGCGCCGAACTCGCCGAGGAAGCCGCCAAGCACCGGTCCCAGCACGAATCCGCCCGAGAAGGCGGCGCCGATCAGGCCGTAGGCCCGGGCGCGCTTCTCCGGCTCGGTGATGTCGGCCATGTAGGCGTAGATGGTCGTGAAGCTGGACGAGGTGATCCCGGCGACGATCCGCCCCAGCGCCAGCCACCACAGGTCGGGAGCCAGCGCCATCAGCACATAGTCGATCGACAGCCCTGCGCAGCTGATCAGGATCACCGGCCGGCGTCCGTACTGGTCGGACAGCGATCCGATCACCGGCGAGCACAGGAACTGCATTCCCGCCCACAGCGCCACGAAGACACCGTTGATGACCCCCGCGCGGGCGTTGGAGCCGACGAAGTCCTCGATCAAGCCGGGCAGCACGGGGATGACGATCCCCATGGCGACGATGTCCAGCACCGCCGTCACGAAGATGAAGGCGAGCGCGGCCCGCTGCTGGCGGAGGGATGAGAGGGCGAACATGGGCGGCTCAACCTGCGGGCCGCGGGTTCTAGCCGAACCGTACGCCGGAGTCTGCACCGACCGCGCTCCGGTAG
>JAEZIH010000068.1 GCA_023416055.1 Pseudomonadota bacterium
GCCCCGGGCCGGCCCGGGGGGGGGGCGGGGGCCCCCCCCACGCCACGGTCCTGACGGTCGAGCCGGTCAGAGACTGAGCGCCTACCCCGCCGCCTTCACCGCCGCGGCCACGTCGGCGACGACCGACTTCACAAGCCCCGCGTCGTCGCCTTCGGCCATGACCCGGATCAGCTTCTCGGTGCCCGAGGGGCGGACCAGCAGGCGGCCGACGCCTTCGAGGCGGGCCTCGACGTCGGCGATGGCGGCCTTGACCTTGTCGTTCTCCAGCGGCTTGCCGGCCGAGTAGCGGACGTTCTCGAGCCGCTGCGGGACCTTGTCGAACTGCTTCGCCAGCTCGCTCATCGGCTTGCCGCTTTCCACCAGCACGGCCAGCACCTGCAGGGCCGACATCAGGCCGTCGCCGGTGGTGGCGTAGTCGTGCAGGATGATGTGCCCCGACTGCTCGCCGCCGAGGTTGAAGCCCTTCTCGCGCATCCGCTCCATGACGTAGCGATCGCCGACCTTGGTGCGTTCGAGGACCAGGCCCTCGGCCTGCAGCCGGCGCTCGAGCCCGAGGTTGGACATGACAGTGGCGACAAGGCCGCCGCCCTTCAGCTGACCCCGTTTCGCCCAGTCCAGCGCCACCATGGCCATGATCTGGTCGCCGTCGACAACCTGACCCTTCTCGTCGCAGATGATCACCCGGTCGGCGTCGCCATCCAGGGCGATGCCGATGTCGGCGCGGTACATGCGCACCGCCTCGGCGAGCGCCTCGGGGTGGGTGGAGCCGCACTCGGCGTTGATGTTCAGGCCGTTGGGCTCGACGCCCACGGCGCAGACCTCGGCGCCCAGCTCATACAGCGTGGTCGGGGCGACCTTGTAGCCGGCGCCGTTGGCGCAATCGACGGCGATGCGCAGGCCCTGCAGGCTCAGGCCCTTGGGGAAGCTGGCCTTGGCGATCTCGACGTAGCGGGCCTGGGCGTCGTCGATGCGCTTGACCCGGCCGAGGGCGTCGGGGGGCGCGAGATCGGCGTCCAGGGCATGGTCCATCATGGACTCGATCTTCAGCTCGACCTCGTCGGACAGCTTGTAGCCGTCGGGGCCGAACAGCTTGATGCCGTTGTCGAGGTAGGAGTTGTGCGAGGCCGAGATCATCACCCCGATGTCGGCGCGCATCGAGCGGGTCATCATGGCCACGCCCGGCGTCGGCAGGGGGCCGAAGGTGCGCACGTCCATGCCGGCGGAGGAAAAGCCGGCGACCAGGGCGGGCTCGATCATGTAGCCCGACAGCCGGGTGTCCTTGCCGATCACGACCAGGTGGCGACGGTCGTCCGAGGACATGAACATGCGCCCGGCGGCCAGGCCTACGCGCAAGGCGACCTCGGCCGTCATCGGGTAGCTGTTCGCCCGTCCGCGAATCCCGTCAGTGCCGAAGTAGCGTCTCTCGCCCACGTTGTAAGTCCCTGTGATTGCAAGCGTAACCTTGCGAAACGGCTTTTCAGATGCCATTGCCCGCGTCAATCACCTAAACCCCCCGGGAGGATATGGCGCGCGGAAATCGCCTGTGAGCGGAGCGCGGCGTGGGGCCAGGTCAGGACTGAGGATACATAACATGTGCGGAATCATCGGCGTCACCGGGACTGGTCCCGCGGTTCCCCGACTGATCGACAGCCTGAAGCGGCTCGAATACCGCGGCTACGATTCCGCCGGGGTGGCCGCGCTGGTCGACAGCCGCATCGAGCGGCGGCGGGCCAAGGGCAAGATCCGCGAGCTTGAGGCCGTGCTGGCGGCCGAGCCGCTGGAGGCCACGGTCGGCATCGGCCACACGCGCTGGGCCACGCACGGCGCGCCGACGACCGAGAACGCCCACCCGCACAAGGCGGGGCGGGTGACGCTGGTCCACAACGGCATCATCGAGAATTTCGCCGAGCTGAAGGGGGAGCTGGCGGCCGAGGGGCGGGTCTTCGAGAGCCAGACCGACACCGAGGTGGTCGCCCACCTGATCGACCGGGCGCTGGATCAGGCCAACGACCCGGTGGCGGCGTTCAAGATGGTGCTGGACCGGCTGACCGGCGCCTATGCCCTGGCGGTGCTGGTCGAGGGCGAGGACGGGCTGATCATGGGGGCCCGGCGGGGCAGCCCGCTGGTGGTCGGCTGGGGCGAGGGCGAGATGTACCTGGGCTCCGACGCCCTGGCGGTCGGACCGTTCACCCAGAAGATCAGCTATCTGGAAGAAGGCGACTACGTCGCCGTCGACCGTTCGGGGGCGCGCATGTTCGACGCCTCGGGCGCCCCGGCGGATCGGCCGATCGTGCAGGTCTCGGCCTCCTCCGCCCTGGTCGAAAAGGGCGAGTACCGGCACTTCATGGAGAAGGAGATCCATGAACAGCCGGACAGCGTCCAGCACACCCTGTCGCACTACCTCGACTTCGTGAACGGCAAGGCCAACCCCGGCGAGATCGACTTCGCCGCGGTCGAACGCATCCAGATCGTGGCCTGCGGCACCGCCTTCTACGCCGGTCAGATCGGGCGTTACGCCTTCGAGCGGCTGGCCGGTCTGCCGTGCGACGTCGAGATCGCCTCGGAGTTCCGCTACCGCAACCCGGCCGTGGCGCCAGGCACGCTGGCGGTGGCGGTCAGCCAGTCGGGCGAGACCGCCGACACCCTGGCCAGCCTGAGCTGGTGCAAGGCGGCCGGGATGAAGACGGCGGCCCTGGTCAACGTCCATTCTTCCTCCATGGCGCGCGAGGCCTCGGTGGTCTGGCCGACCCATGCGGGCCCGGAGATCGGGGTGGCCTCGACCAAGGCCTTCACGGCGCAGGTCGCCGCCCTGCTGGCGCTGGCGGTCACCGCCGGGGTGCAACGGGGGCGGATCGACGCCCTGACCGAGGGCGAACTGGTCAAGGCGCTGTTCGAGGCGCCGCGTCTGATCGCCGAGGCGGTGCAGATGGACGGCGACCTGCGCGAGGTGGCGCACGAGCTGGCGAAGGCGACCGACGTGCTGTTCCTCGGCCGCGGGGCGATGTTCCCCCTGGCCATGGAGGGGGCGCTGAAGCTGAAGGAGATCAGCTATATCCACGCCGAGGGCTATGCCGCCGGCGAGCTGAAGCACGGCCCGATCGCCCTGGTCGACGAGCTGACCCCGATCGTGGCTTTGGCCCCGCTGGACGAGGTGTTCGAGAAGACCGCCTCCAATCTGCAGGAGGTGGCGGCGCGCGGCGGCCCGGTGATCATGATCGCCCCGAAGGGCGCGCCGGATCCGCACGGGGCGGGCATCAGCCGCATCGACGCGCCGGACTGCCACCCCCTGATCGCGCCGCTGGTCTACGCGGTGCCGGTGCAGCTGCTGGCCTACTATACGGCGGTCGAGAAGGGCACCGACGTCGACCAGCCGAGGAACCTGGCGAAATCGGTAACGGTGGAATAGGGGCGGGCGATGGACGGCTGGATCCGCCTGGTGACCGAGAGCCCCTTTGCGGCCCTACTGATCGCCGC